>JAJRYC010000024.1 GCA_024275975.1 Nitrospirota bacterium
GTGAAATGTCCCTATATTACTGATGTTTCACGGGTTTTTTGTGCTGATACCAAAGGGTCTTACGGATCTGAAGACATATAATTCAATGTTTCTGCGGGGTTACAGGTAACAGCAGGCTTTATCTCTTAAACTCCTGTCTGAATATGCAACAAAGGAAGTTCGATCTTTTTTGAGTAAGCATCTCAGAATACGGAGTTTTAGTGCCCAAACAGCGGACAAGACTTTAAATAACATAATGTTTTCTCATTATGGGGATTCACACAGGGGATTATGCTACATATTTGATAGTAAAAAACTAATTCAAAATGAACTCGTAGCTTCATTAATCAAAGTGGATTATTTACCAGGACCAGCGTCAGTTAAATCCAAATCGCCAGATGAATTTTCAGATGAAGAGCTGGAGGAAATTAGCCGCAACATGGTAAAGATAAAGTCCAAAGGATGGGATTACGAAAATGAATGGCGTCTGAGGATAAATCTGGGAAATCCTTCAGAAAATATTAATGAAATATGGGAATTTGAGCCTGATGCGTTAGAAGGAATTGTTTTAGGACTAAAAACTACAAAAGAAGATGAGGAAAGAATAATAACATTAGCAGAAAAAAGACAAGCAAAGGTGAATATTTATAAAGCTGAGAGAAGATACGGAAGCTTTTATTTGGACTATGAAAAAAACAATATTAATTGAACATAATGATTGTATAAACTAACGCGGACATAGGTAACTATTGCTAACAACTGCGTGCACATGAACGAGTGCCACAAGACGCTTTTTAGCTTGCATTGGTTTAAGATTTGCAAATTGGTTTAAGGCATGTTTATGTTTTACAGTGGCACTCATCAGTGACGCATACGTTGCTTTTAATAAAAGGAGTGGTATCAAATGAAATGGGTCGCTTTTGCTTTGATAATAATCGCTGTCTGGCTTATTTATTCAAGACGTAAAGGCAAGATAACCATGACAAAGGAGCAAGCTGGATTGGCATTGGGATTAGTCCGCAAAGAGCTTGCCGAAATAGAAAATAAAAGACAGAAAATTATTGATGATGGTGCTGCTGAAGGAAAAACAGTTCCAATAGAGAGCATCTTTTCAAGATTTGAAAACGAATCTGATGAGTTTGTCAAACTTGAAATTGAGAAGCAGAAACAAGAATTGTTAAATAAATACGGGCCAAACTTGCCTGTTGATGTCGTATACAGGCTTATGAAGCAATGGGATCCCAATGAGGAATCTCCGTGGAGCGATAGTCCTGGATGTTTTGAGCGTCATCTCCAGCGGAGAGAAGGCAATCTCATGTTTCCACCGGAACGTAGAATTGTTACCCATAAGGAAATAGAGGAAGCAAGAGAAAAGGACCGTGTTGAGCAACAGAAATTTGTTGATAAGGTCAACGCGTTCGTAGCAAAGATAAAAGCACTAGGACAAAGTGCAACCCCAGATCAAGTGGGGGACATGTTGAAGGAAATTCAAGCAATCTTAGAAGAAGCAGCGTCGATAGGCGGGAATATTGAGCACTATGTCCGCACACTTGAGGGTACAGAAGAAACACTTATGCAGTCAATGACTGAGGTGATCCAGGATATTGAAGAGCCACTGAAAGAAATTTATTCGTTATCGGTAAGCAAACGATCTCCTTACATTGCACAACTCTCAAGAATAGATTCGCCAATCCTTAAGGAAGAACAATTATCGACTTTGCTATCTGAAGATTTGCAGACTATTTCCTTAGAGGGATATAGAAGTAGGGCATTTGCACCTAATTACAGACCAAATGAAGCTGACATTAGTACCCATCTTGAAAATGCGGTAAGTCAAGGATTCAGCAAGGAGCGTGCGGCTCAGATAATGGCCGCTTGGAATGAAATTAAAGATGAATGAGCAGCTAACAATCGGACTAGGGGACGTTATTGACTACGTTGACTTTCTCACTTTATTTCCCCTGGGTTCCTGTTCAACCTCGTAATCCATTCCGGAATTTTCTCACGACTATACTGCCGCTCAGCAGACCGCCCCGGATAAGGACAGTAAGGGCGTATGGATCATACGCCCCTACAACACAACAGCAGCATCCACCCTACTCCCTTGGACCTGTGGGCTTTGTTGTGTAGCCTGCCTGTGCGGTGCACGCAGACAGGTCACCCCAGTAGTTCACGCCAATGCCAGGCGTACACAAGGATCTAGGCACTATAATGCAAGTCGATAGGTCAAAACGATAAACAATTTGAAGTTTAAGCCCATAGTGGATATAATTTAATTATGGAAAAAATGAACTATATTTATTGGCAGGACGAAGGTATGTGGCTGGGATATTTGGAAGAGTATCCCGATTACATGACACAAGGGGAATCAATAGAAGAACTTGAAGACAATTTAAAAGATATTTTTCAGGAGATTAGGAGCGGGAATATCCCTTGTGTGCGTAAAGTCGCAGAACTCCAGATCTCTTGAAAAGAAAAGATTTAATCAGAGCAATTGAGACTGATGGGCGTGTCTTTATCAGACATGGAGGGAAGCATGACTGGTATCAAAATCCAACAACAAAAGTTTCTCAACCAATACCGAGACACAAAGAGATCAATGAACGTCTTGCCAAACACATAATCAAAAAATTGAAATAATTGACCTATCAAGCTACTGCACCACATGATGAATAGGGTCAAGCCCTTCATATGGAAAGAACTTAACGTTATTGACTACATTGACTTTAGATGTGGCCGGGAAAAACTGGACAGTGACATAAGTGGTAAAGCTGCTCTAAACTAAAAACGAGGGGTATCAGATATAGAGACATCTTGAAAACCCTGTACAGGGCAAATAGTGAAACCTTATTCGCGGATTGCCCTGAAAGAGAGGGAAAAAGGAGCAGCAGAGATGGCAAAGAGACCGATAGCCGGAATCCGGTCTTTTCAACAGGTTATGGATGCCCGATTACTGACTTCGGGCATGACAGATCAGATTCAGGAGGCCCTTTCGCAGCAAAATATGTAGCTCTACTTAACTGCTTTTCCGAGGTTGTTCTTACGAAAGTGACTACAAATAATTTGACATTAACAGGTATTAATGATTACTATATAAAGTTAGGATAAAATTATGGGAACATATACAACATTTCACCCACATACGATTAGGAAAAAGAGAACACATGGCTTTCGCGAAAGGATGAGTTCCACGGGCGGTCGCGCGATAATTAAGAGGAGAAGAAAAAAAGGACGGAAAAGGCTTTCGGCATAAAGAGAAAAAAAATGCTGCTCCCCCTTAATAGAAAAGGGGACTTCAAAAAAGCCTTTGAGTATGGTCTGAAATTTTCTTCCGCAAATCTTATATTGTATGCAAAACCCAATGAACTTTCTTACAGCAGGCTTGGTCTTTCCGTAAACAGAAAGATCGGGAACGCCGTTAAACGAAACAGGATAAAACGGCGTATAAGGGAAGTGTTCCGAAGGTACCTTATGGATAAGCAGTTGAAGTATGACTTCATAGTTATTGCCAGAAGGGATTCCATTAATGCCGAGTTTGCTGATCTGAATAACAATTTGTACGGGTTCCTTGCTGGACTTACTGATGAAAAACATATTGATACTAACAGTAAAACTATATAGATTTATTATTTCGCCTATCCTGCCGGCAACCTGCAGGTTCATACCCACATGTTCTGAATACGCTATCGGTGCATTAACTAAACACGGTGCGTTCAAAGGCGCTTACATGGCGTTCAGAAGAATTTTAAGGTGCCATCCATTCAATCCGGGCGGGTTTGACCCGGTTAAATAAACTATGGATAACAGGACCCTTCTAGCCATAGTATTATCTATATTCGTGATTCTCGGGTACCAGTTTTTCCTTGCGCCACAGCCGTCCAGAGTTACGGATACAGCTCCTCCCGTTGAAACAGTTAAAACAAAAGAAGAAGCGCGGTCGCAACCTCCAGTCAACGCCACTCCCATGAATATTATGCCGGACAACACAATTGGAGAGAGAGAAATCACGATTGAGAACGAACTCTACAGCGCGGTGCTTTCATCCAGGGGTGGTACAATTATATACTGGGAGATTAAAGATCATAAAGACAAAGATGGCAACAATGTCGTCCTTCTGAAAAAACAGGGCGTCCTCCCGGCTTTAGCAATCGGATCGGACAGCAATTTCGACCTCTCCAGGGTTAATTTTAATGTTTCAGGGAATAACCTTAAGCTCAACAGCAGAAACCCCTTTGGCGAAATCGTATTTAAATATACCGCGAACAACTATTCGATAAAAAGAACATATTCTTTTTACTCAAATACTTATAAAGTCGATATCAAGGACGAGGTATCTGGACTGCGTGACTACTGGATATCCCTCGGGGCGGATTTCGGGATGTATGAAAACGATTCCAGTTACACACATGCCGGACCCGTACTTTTAACAGGCACCGACCTTGAAGAACTGAAGCCAAAAAAACTGAAGGAAAAAGTGGTATTCACGACAGACCTGAAATGGATCGCCCAGGAGGATAAATACTTCTTCGCTGCCCTTGTTCCATTGACCGAGGTCGAAAAGGCGGTTGCATGGACCTACGATGATTCCCCAGTGATTGCTTTTCAGGGCAATACAGGGATAAACCGGTTCGTTCTGTATGCTGGCCCAAAAGAGACCGACAGGCTGGAGAAGCTCGGACTCGGTCTCGAACATATTGTTAATTACGGCTTCTTTTCTCCAATTTCCCGGCCGCTTTTCTGGCTCCTGGAAGTCTTTCACGGTTTCCTCGGCAATTACGGATGGGCCATCATACTACTGACAATCGTAACCAGGATTCCCTTTATTCCGATTGTAAATAAAGGTCAGAAGTCAATGAAAAAGCTTCAGGCGCTACAGCCAAAGATGGCTGAAATAAAAGAAAAATACAAAAAAGATCCACAGAAGATGCAGAAAGAGATGACTGAACTGTACAAGAAAAACAAGGTAAATCCGGTGAGTGGATGCCTTCCTATGTTCATCCAGATCCCTGTATTCTTCGCTCTGTACAAACTGCTCCTTGTATCGATTGAGCTGCGCGGGGCGCCTTTCATCTTCTGGATAACTGACCTCTCCGCAAAAGATCCAATGTATATATTGCCGATCGTAATGGGTATAACAATGGTCATTCAGCAGAAGATGACCCCGTCCGGAATGGATCCGAAACAGGCGAAACTGATGATGCTGATGCCTGTCATTTTCACATTCCTGTTTCTGAATTTCGCTTCCGGGCTGGTATTATACTGGCTGGTAAACAATGTACTCGGGATTACACAGCAGTTCTTCAATAATAGAAAAGCTGCAAAAGAGTCTGCCTGAGACCGCCAAGCCATGTCATTTTCAAAAAATGGTTTTTATTGATGACACAATAGTAGCTATCGCCACCCCTGTCGGACAAGGCGGCATCGGTATCGTAAGACTCAGCGGCCCCGACTCTATCAGGATCGGCCAAAAAATCTTCGTCCCGAAAAACAGGAACAAACTATCCGGAGCAAGATCCCATTCCATGCTACTCGGCAATATAATCAATACATCCGACGGCGGTATGATTGACGAGGTGCTTGTTTCAGTCATGTGTTCGCCGAATTCCTATACAAAAGAAGATGTGGTTGAGATTAACTGCCACGGTGGAATGATCTCCGTTAAAAGGATTCTCGAACTTGCCATTAAAAATGGAGCACGGCTGGCCGAGCCGGGCGAATTTACCAGGAGGGCCTTTCTGAATGGCAGGATTAGCCTTACCCAGGCAGAGGCCGTCCTCGACCTAATTAAGGCGACAACAGAGGAAAGCCTGAAAATCGCCATGCTCCAGCTGAAGGGCGATCTGTCGGAAAAGCTCGACCACATCAGAAACGTCTTGATCGATATCCTGGCCACCACGGAAGCGCATATGGATTTCCCCGACGACGAGATCGAACCCGGGACATCTGAAAAGATAAAAGGACAATTAAACGGGATACAACGGGAAATAGATCTGTTATCCGGAACTTTTCGGGAAGCTCGGTTATTCAGGGATGGCCTGTCGACTGCAATTGTAGGGCGACCGAATGTCGGCAAATCCTCCCTGCTGAACGCGCTACTAAAAAAAGACCGGGCGATCGTGACTGAATTCCCTGGAACGACCAGAGATGTGATTGAGGACCTAATCAACATAAACGGACTGCCTGTCAGGATAATGGATACCGCCGGGATAAGAAACTCCGACGACGGGATCGAGCAGGAAGGCATCAGAAGAAGTCTGGATGTCCTGGAGAATGCCGACTTCATAATTGCGATGTTCGACGGCGGCGAGGCCTTGCAAAAAGACGATTTCGATCTCCTGGATATGATCAGCGCCAAAAACGCGGTGATCACGGTTAACAAGTCCGACCTGCCGCTGAAAATCCCTCTTGACATTATAAAGGAGTCGGGTAAACAATACCTGCAGATGTCCGTGTCGTCTGGCGGAGGACTTGAGGAGTTAAAATCTGTTATATTTAACACTAACCTGAAGAACTGGAAAGAGGGAAGAGAAGGGACTCTCGTCACTAACATTCGGCACAAGATGTCGCTCGACAGATCATCTTCAGCTCTCTCCAGAGCGGTGAAGATTTTATCAGGCGGCGAGCCACTTGAGATTTTTACGATTGAACTCAGGGACGCCCTCGACAATATAGGCAAGATAACGGGCGCGGTCACCCGTGAAGATATTCTCGATAAAATATTCAGCGATTTCTGTATAGGAAAATAAAAAAGGAGATTATTCATGGAATGTATTTCAGATAAAAACAAGGGGAGGTTCAACTGTACTTATGAGCCCTGCCCCAGAAAATATAAATGTTGCGAGTGCGTGCGCTATCATGGGAAAAACGGCGAACTGCCGGCCTGCTTTTTTAACAGCGACTATGAAAAAACATATGACCGCTCCATAGGCAATTTCATCGAAATGCACCAGAGGTAAATTATTTAACGGAATCCAGATATTAAAAAAAGGTCAAAGAGACATGCCAACTGAACAGACAAATATAGTATATGTTATCGGACACAGAAATCCCGACACGGATTCGGTATGCTCCGCCATCGCCTACGCGCATTTCAAAAACCTGACTGACAAAAGGTTCCTCTTTTCCCCTGCAAGGGCCGGAAAGATTAATGACGAGACAGGATTTGTTCTTAAAAAATTCGGGGTGCCGGTGCCCAACGTGATAGAGAGCCTTGCCGCAACAGTCAGTGACCTGAAATTAAAAAAACCGATCACCGTCAATACTCGCGATTCGATTCAGTCCCTTGTCCTTCTCATGCGGGAAAAAGGGGTGCGAACCGTCCCTGTTGTAGACGAGAGGGGACGCGTGGCGGGCATTGTAGGACTTAAGGACATTGCCGAGCATTATTTGAATAGCGTAGGGTTTACCGACCTGTCAAACGCCCCGATTTCGCTCGATATTCTCACAAAAACGATCGAGGGACGGGTTGTCAGCAATACCGGAAAGATGGATTATCTGCGCGGCAGAATTTTTATAGCCTCAATGCAGAAGGGAACGATACTGAACCGCGTTCAGCCAGGAGACATCGTTATAATCGGTGACCAGCATGATATCCAGATGGACCTGATCCTTTCGGGATGCTCGACACTGATTGTTTCCGATGGACTCCCTGTTGGCAGCGATATTATATCTGCAGCCGAAGAACATGGAACGCTTATCATATCGTCTCATCATATAGCCTTCGCAATAGTTCAGCTCATGACCATGTCCGAACCCGTGGAGGCTATCATGTATACTGAATGTCCGACTCTGGGATTCTATACTTCCATCTCCGACCTCAGACAGAAGATTGTCGAATCAGAATACCGATCCGCGATCGTAGCGGACAGTGATAATCGGCTGATCGCGTTTATCACAAGGACGAACCTTCTCAGCCCGGTGCGAAAAAAGGCAATACTTGTCGATCACAATGAAATTTCACAGGCGGTTGATAATATTGAGGACGCCGAAATCCTTGAGATTATCGATCACCATCGGGTGGGAGACATCTCCACCGTGGCGCCCATATATGTATACAATGACCCAATTGGAAGCACCTGCACCGTGGTGGCCGGAATTATGTTTCTTCACCAAGTGAACATACCTGCCGAGATCGCAGGGCTGCTTTTGTCCGGGATTCTTTCCGACACTCTTTTGCTCTCCCTTTCGACCACAACCGACCGTGACCGTGACGCAGCGGAGTACCTGGCGAAACTGGCCGGGGTCCCGATTACGGAATACGGTCGCGAACTCCTCCACGCCAGCATAAATATCGAGGGCAGGAGTGCGGCTGAACTTATAGCCGCCGACTTCAAGGAGTTCCTGATAAACGAGAAAAAACTCGGAATCAGTCAGATGATGGTCCTCGACTGTAGTGAAATCGATATCAGGGTAGAGGAGATGCTTGATGAACTTGAACGGATCAGAATCGCGCACAACTATGACCTGACGGTGTTACTCGTTACAAATCCACTCAGCGCTTCTCATGAGCGTGTTCTCGTAAAAGGGGAAAAATGGATGATCGAGAAGGCATTCAACGTCAAGGTAGTAGGAGATACATGCTTTTTACCCGGTGTTCTTTCGAGAAAAAAAGATTTTATTCCAGCCATAGGCAAGGCGCTCAGCATGGGAAGGAGCGTTTAGTCCGGATTCTTCTCTTCCCCCCTGGATTTTAAAAATCACAATAATCGGAAAATTGTGTATACTATAACGCTGTCTGATAGTGCCGGTGTGGTGGAACTGGCAGACGCGCCGGACTCAAAATCCGGTGGGGGCGACCCCGTGAGAGTTCAATTCTCTCCACCGGCACCAATTCTTCCGGACGGTTGTAGTACTTAATCCCCGTTCAGCATACATTGGGAATCATTTGATCGCAGTCAGGGCAAGGTCCGCGATAATCGCTAGTACCGACAATATAAATATAACCGCGTAGTTGATGTCCTCGGGAGAATACCTTATGGACGACAGGAGAAACAATACTATGTCCCTGTCTTCCTCTTTCAGGCAGGCGTTGGCCTTCACCTTTTCTATCAGCTGAAAATCTTCAATCGCCTTCTTCCGCTTTTTTGTGATTATGTATCGGTAAAGGAAAAATATAAAGTATCCGACTACGCCGATATACCAAACCGGCCTGACCCATTCGGGCTCAATATGCTGAAACACTATTATAGCCCTGAATGCAACAGCCGAAAGAAGTCCGACTACAAAAAATCCGTAAATAATATATTTTGGTACTATGTGCGGCACATTGCTTTTCATGAGGTCAACCCGTAAAAAATAATTTAAAGAAACAGGCAGTCGGCATACATTCGGAGCTTTCGCCCGTTGTTCCCGTGACAGCCACGTATAGTATACAGGATGGTCCTGAAAATTACTCTTTCCTCATTTAATTATCGATAAGAAAAAAGGTAAAATAACAGGAGTATAATGAATACCACCGAGCTGCTTAACATGAAAAGCTGGTTTTCTGATTACTGCATGTCTTTTTATTCAGACGATGCGGAAGATCAGAAGAATATTCTCCTCAAGGTGTGTCACACATACAATGTATGTGAGAATATAATAGAGATCGCAGGAGAAGAGTCTCTAAGCCCCGGGAAGCTTGTGCTGGCCGAAACCATTGCGCTTTTTCACGACCTCGGCAGATTCCGGCAATACGCAAAATACAAAACCTTCAGAGACAGCATTTCCGTAAATCACGGGAAACTCGGCGCACAGATACTGGAAAAAGAGGATGTTCTCCGGAACCTTTCCGGAGATGAAAAGGAACTGGTAATCAACGCGGTAAGGTTTCATAATGCCCTCGACATGCCCGCGCTTCATAATCCTGAACATATTTACTTCCTGAAATTAATTCGTGACGCCGACAAACTCGATATATGGCGCGTCTTCTCCGAATATTATGAAGGGCCCGTTATGGAGCGCGCCTCGGCTGTCGGCCTGGGCCTGCCTGACACACAGGATTATTCCAAAACAGCGCTGTTATGTCTCAAAGAAAAAAAACTGGTAACCCTGGCGAGCCTCGAAACTCTTAATGACTTCAAACTTATGCAGCTTTCATGGATTTATGACCTTAATTTCAGGGCATCATTCAGATTGCTGGAAAAAAGGGACCATATAAAAAAAATCATTGGATCGTTGCCGCTAACAGATGAGATCGGAAAGGCCATTTCGATCCTCCGGGAATTTATATCCAGCAGATTATAATCACGCTGACTGTAATATGCACTATCATAAATAGGACTTCGTGCAATCGAGTGGGTCAATTTTGGGGTCCTCTCTTCCCCCAACCTCTTCAAATCCCCGCTTACACCCCTTTAATAAACTTTCCATGTTCCACAAATATGACTGGACACCTGGGGAGTTATTCGATTAAATGGGGCTCCGCCCTCCCCCGGTTCATTCTTTTGAACGCCCAAAAGAACGGAACCAAGAAAATGCGCCCCGCGATTCTTTTTTAACGGTCCGCTTCCGGTCTGCCCGCTAAATTCAAGAAACTCGCTTCGCTCAGACAGTCTTGAATTCTTTACGCGTTCAGCCTCGGAAGCATCCCTAAAATAATCAAAGGGGAATGAAAGAACGGCATAGCGCAGAGCGTTAAAGCCTGGAAACAGAAGACTAGGACGGAAACCAATACCTGCTTGATGAGAGGTATGTCCTTTTAATACGATTTTACCCTCTCTCTTTCACGATGAGCTTCATAAATGTCACCCTGCCCTTCCCTGGAAACCGACAGAATTTCTGCCATCATTTTTGTGTTGCATTGCCATTCCCTGCGAATTGTGTTATTTTTATATCATTTTCGGAGCGTTGTGGTTTGGCGGCAGTCTGGAGATGGTATAACTTGTTGAATCACGTTATACCGAATACCGGAAAATCACGGCAACCTAAAACCTGAAAAGAGGAGGAATCTAATGAGTTGGATTAAAACAGTTCCAGAGCAGGAAGCAACAGGAGATTTGAAAGAGATTTATGATGAAACTAAAACAAAATTTGGTAATGTCATCAATCTCGTCAGGATTCAGAGCCTGGGTCCTGAGACAATGGCGATAGGCCGTCAATTATACCGGCACTTAATGACTGGTCCGGGCGGACTCACTAAATTGCAGCGGGTCCTTCTGGCGACAGTCGTTTCCAGGCTAAACGAGTGTCATTACTGAGTCGAAAGTCACGAAGCAGATCTCCGTGGTGAGATCCAGGATGAAGAAAAGGTATTAAAAATTCAGGAAGACTATACACAGGTAGACCTCGGCGCCCAAACCAGAGCGCTTCTAGATTTTGCCGGAAAGCTGACTCTCTCTCCAAAAGAGATGGGAAAAGCGGACATAGACAGCCTGCGCAAATCCGGGTTTGACGATAAGGATATTCTCGATGCCGTTCAGATAATCGGTTATTTTAACTACACAAACAGGGTCATGGACAGCCTTGGCGTTCTGCCGGAGCCGCATATGCGCTTTAAACCAAAAGAATAAAGAAACGTTCTTCCGGTGACCCTCATATAAACGATTGTGCCGGTACGGTCATCGGGGTCAAGACCAGGATGACCGTAACAGTACGGCATACCACTCGATTCAGCTCCCGGTTTGTTGACATATTTCAGGGAAAATACTTATAATTATAAGTTCAGTTCGGTCTTTTAAAATGAAAATTTTAATTGAAGATATCCCTGATGAAGGTCTTACTCTAGATATTGAGGAGAAGCTCGGTATTGAAAACCATACTATCGTTTCTCCAGTGGCGACACATCTCGAACTTCTCAGGACCGCGCAGGAAATTATAATCAACGGCAGGTTAAAAGTAGACCTGGAGTTGCAGTGCGGCAGGTGCCTGAAGACATTTATAAAGACACTTGATGTTCCGCTGGCTGTAATTTATCACCCGATAGAAGATATGCGGATGGAAAGACAGTGTCTTAAAAACGACGAGATGGATATGGGATTTTATACAGACGATACGCTGGATCTGAAGGAGATGCTTGCGGAACAGATACTACTGAACCTGCGGATGAAACCGCTGTGTAATGAAGGATGTAAAGGTATGTGTCCCAGGTGCGGCTGCGATTTAAATACAGCGGCATGTGCCTGTGAAAAAAAAGAGATAGACCCAAGACTTGAAGTCTTGAAGAGTTTATTGGAAAAACGAAAGGAGTAAAAATTGGCAAATCCCACACATAGACACTCAAAGTCAAGAAGAGACAAGAGAAGGGCCAACTGGAAAGGATCTATTCCGAATCTCGGTATCTGCCCTGAATGCAAGGAAGTAAAACTGCCACACAGGGCGTGTATGAGCTGCGGAACATACCGCGGCAATAAGGTTCTCGAGATAGTCGAAAAGTAAGCATGCGGATCGCTCTTGACGCAATGGGGGGAGATAACGCTCCGGCTGTTAATATCGAGGGGGCCGTCCTTACGGTTAATGAGTATAGAGATATCGACGTAGTCCTTGTAGGAGATGAAGCTTTAATCAGGCAGGGGCTCGGTCACAAGAAATATGACGCGGACCGCATTTCCATAACTCACGCGTCCCAGGTGGTTGATATGCATGAGTCAGCCGCCGCCTCCATCAGAAAGAAGAGAGACTCATCAATAAAAATTGGTGTCGGACTGGTGAAATCAGGCAAGGCCGACGGCTTTGTCAGCGCAGGGCATTCAGGCGTTATAATGGCCGCTTCTCTGCTGATGCTGAAGAAATGCAGAGGCGTGGACAGACCCGCTATTGCTACATTGATGCCGGCGATCAAGGGCAGGTTTATGATGCTTGATGTCGGCGCGACAGTAGACTGCAAGCCGGAGAATCTTTTGCAGTTCGCCCTGATGGGGAGCACCTATTGCAAGCTGGTCTTGGGGATCACTAACCCTAAAGTCGCGCTTCTCAGCATCGGAGAAGAAGACATAAAGGGCAACGAGCTGACGAAAGAGGCTTTCGGGCTCATAAAAGCTTCGAAGCTGAACTTTACGGGCAATATTGAGGGGAAGGACATTTTCAGGGGCAAGGCCGATGTCGTGGTATGTGACGGGTTTATCGGAAATATCGCGCTGAAAATCAGCGAGGGTCTCGCCGAAACAATACTGAAGATGCTGAAACAGGAAATATCTTCTCTTTCCACCGGAAAAATCGGT
This sequence comes from Nitrospirota bacterium, assembly GCA_024275975.1. Lineage (GTDB taxonomy): Bacteria > Nitrospirota > Thermodesulfovibrionia > Thermodesulfovibrionales > UBA6898 > JAJRYC01. The sequence goes on from JAJRYC010000024.1 coordinate 13,116, forward strand.
TATTTCATGATGAAGCCCGCCATAAAAAATTTCAAGAAGAGAACGGATTACGACGAATATGGAGGAGCGCCCCTGCTCGGCATAAATGGCGCGTCCATAATAAGCCATGGGAGGTCTTCATCAAAGGCGATTAAAAACGCCCTCAAGGTTGCCGCGGATTACGCCATGAGAAAAGTCTATGAAGAGATATCCGTCGCAATAGAAGACAACCTCCCCAAAAAAGGGAACTAGTCTTGCTGAGGGGAAGAATCATATCTACCGGCTCGTTTCTGCCTGAAAATGTTGTCACAAATTACGACCTTGAGAGGATCGTCGAAACCTCGGATGACTGGATAACCGAAAGGACGGGCATAAAGGAACGCAGAGTCGTAAACAATGGCCAGACCGCGTCCGATCTCGCCTATGAAGCCTCAAGGATCGCACTTAAAAGGGCCGGACTGAAACCAAGGGACATCGATCTCATTATCGTAGCTACCGTATCGGGAGATATGCCCTTCCCTTCAACCGCCTGTTTCCTTCAAAAAAAACTGGGGGCGAAAAATGCAGCGGCTTTCGATCTGAATGCGGCCTGCTCCGGTTTTATCTATGGCCTGCATGTGGCCAGCGGACTGATCAAATCCAGGATGCACAAGAGGATTCTCCTTGTCGGCTCTGAAGTGATCTCGAAATTCACCGACTGGCAGGACAGGACAACCTGCATCCTCTTTGGCGACGGAGCCGGCGCAGTTATTATAGAAGGAACACAGGAAAAAAGAGGGATATATTCCACGCATATAGACTCCGACGGAAACCTGTCGGAACTGATCACTCTGCCGGGGGGCGGTTCCATGCATCCACCTTCAGCGGATTCTATCGCCAACAGGCTGCATTTCATCAAAATGAACGGCAACGAAACATTCAAGGTCGCCGTCAGGACACTTACAGAGATAGCGCACAGGACACTTGAAGCCAATAATATAGAGGCGTCCAGGATTTCACTACTAATACCTCACCAGGCCAATATCAGGATCATACAGGCCACCGCGAAACGGCTGAACCTTCCGATTGAAAAGGTTTTTATAAACATACATAAATACGGTAATACTTCCGCGGCATCCATTCCCATAGCCCTTGACGAAGCCTTTCAGACCGGAAGGATAAAAGACGGGGACTATATTCTGCTGGAAGCATTCGGCGGCGGACTCACATGGGCTTCTTCATTAATCAGATGGTAATAAATTCACATAAACAGTCTATTTTTACCATTACCCTTTCTTTCCCGAGCGCCTGTGCAGGCGGCGAAAAATCTTTTCGAACCTGTCCCTGTATACCATCGAAAAGAATATCACGACGACCGTCGCACCCAGCAGTACCGAAAACCTGTAGTACTGTTGCTGGCGAATAAAGTTACCTCCCATCGTTAGCAGAACAGTGCCGCCAAACCTTCCGAGAGTACTTATGACAAGGAACTCTTTAACGGTAAGGTGTCCCAATCCCAGGATATAGCACAAATAATCCTTGGGCAGGCCGGGTATAAGAAATAAAAGGAATATAAGAAACGCTCCCTTATGGTGCAAGAGATAGTCGTACCTGGCAAGCGTCTCCTTTTTTACGAATTTGTCTATAAAAGGCCTTCCGAATATCCTGGATAGCATAAAAGCCAGCCAGGAGCCGATCGTAAGGCCGATGGTGGAAAGAACGAGTCCGAGCAGAGGCCCGTAAAAGAATCCACCGATAAAGCCCGTCACTTCGCCTGGCACAGGCGCGGCAACCACCTGCACGATCTGGAGAATGATGAAACCGACAAATGACAGCGGGCCAAAAGAATCGAGAAAAGACTTCAGCTTGTCCCTGTCCATAAAAAAATGGAAGACGCCGCTTTTATACAGTACCAGAATAAAGACGAGAAAAAATATCAGGGCAAATATTCTGATCCATATAAAATTTTTTTTATTGTTCTGTAGTTTTTCTATTTTTTGCCTTACCTTAAATCCTCGCCCGGCCTGCTCTCTATACACAGCATTAATCTTTAGGCATAAATACTTTCAGCAGGTCTATCGGAATCGGGAACAGAATGGTCGAACTATTTTCTGAAGCGATCTCCGTCAATGTCTGGAGGTATCTCAACTGCAATGCTATGGGTTGTTCGGAAATAATGGCGGCAGCGTCGGCGAGGGTCTTCGATGCCTGGAATTCCCCTTCTGCATGGATTATCTTCGCCCTTCTTTCCCTTTCAGCTTCAGCCTGTTTCGCTATGGCGCGCTGCATCTCCGAGGGCAGGTCGACATTTTTCACCTCGACCGTAGTAACCTTCACGCCCCAGGGCTCGGTCTGGAAATCGATCACCTTCTGCAATTCCGCGTTCAATTCATCTCTTTTTGAGAGAAGGTCGTCAAGCTGGCTCTGTCCCAGTATACTTCTCAGCGTGGTCTGCGCAATCTGCGAGGTGGCGTAGTAAAAATCTTCGACTTCGGTTATCGCCCTGACCGGATCTATCGGTCTGAAATAAACAACGGCATTAACCTTGACCGTTATGTTGTCCTTTGTGATGACATCCTGAGAAGGAACATCCATAGTGACAGTCCTGAGGCTCACCCTTATAAGTTTATCAATACCAGGAATAACAATGATAAGTCCCGGCCCCTTTAAAGCTATTATTCTCCCTAGCCTGAAAACAACACCCCTCTCATATTCCTTTAATACCTTTATCGAACTCCATAACAGAGACACAACAATGAAAATAACGATCAATATACCCATCGACACTGGTGGAAACACCGGCATAGCTACCTCCTCTGAATTTTTAAGTGTTCTATAATATCCTGGATTCCGGTCGGAACGCCATCAGGCCTTTCTCGCCTTTATCTTCAGACCGTTCACAGCCTCAATAATCACCCTCTCCCCCTTTAATATCGTCTCATCAGAATATGCAGACCAAAGCTCGCCGTGCAATGATATCATGCCACCATCTTTTGTGATATCCGTATTCGCGATGCCCTCAAAACCGATCAGACCGTCTGCCCCGGTTACGGGTTTTCTCTTCTGCGCCTTAAACACAAGACCGACCACGACAGAGAAGAAAAGCGCCGTAACGATTACAGTCGGGAGAATAAGATAGATCGAAATCCTGAAAAAAGGGCTGGGGGAGTCAAAGAGCATAAGAGACCCCATCACCATCGAGATAATGCCTCCGATCGTCAGGGCGCCGTAAGAGATGACCTTGATTTCAAGTATAAACATGATCAGGCCCAGTACAACAAGAAGTACGCCGGCATAGTTTACCGGCAGAGTCTGAAAAGAATAGAAAGCAAGAACAAGGCAGATCGCCCCTGTAACTCCGGGGAAGATCGCCCCTGGGTTGGTAAGTTCGAAAAACAACCCGTAAAAGCCCAGGAGCATAAGCATATAGGCAATATTCGGGTCTGAAATGAAATTCAGAATCCTGTATCTGACCCCCATCTCCTTAGCGATAATAACCGCACCGGACGTGTCGAGAGACCTTTTGCCGGTTGAAACAGTTACTTCCATGCCGTCAATATCCACCAGAAGCGTTTTCAAGTCTTTGCTTATGAGATCTATAACGTTCTTCTCCAATGCCTCGCTTTCAGTCGCCGAAATGCTTTTCCTGACGGCTTCCTCCGCCCATGCGGCGTTTCTTCCATTCCTTTCTGCCAGCGATCTAATATATGCCGCCGCGTCATTCGTGACCTTTTCAGCCATATTCTCGTCCATTTTCCCACTGACGGAAACAGGATGGGCCGCGCCGATATTAGTTCCCGGCGCCATGGCGGCAACATGAGCGGCGAGCGTGATAAAAACTCCGGCCGAAGCCGCCCTCGCCCCTCCCGGCGCGACAAATACCACGATCGGCACCCGGCTTCCGATAATATCTTTAACTATGGTTCGCATTGAAGTATCGAGTCCCCCTGGAGTATCGAGTTTAATAACAAGGGCTTCAGCCTCGATTTCATCCGCCATTTTTATGCTTTTGCCGATAAATTCCGAGGCAACCGGGTTAATAACACCATCAACGGTAATAACAAGCACCTGTTTATTCCGGCCTTCTGAAAAAGCAATCACCGAAAAAAAGACAACTGAGACAGCAACAGCTAGAAATAAAACCATCCTCTTAGTCATATTTGAGTTCATTGTCATAGTTTCCGGCAATATCTATTTCCCTACTAAAAAATGTTATCATATTAAAAGGTTATTTTAATACAGTTAATTAAATAAAATATAAAATTACTGACAAAAGAGAAAAAAATCATTAATCAACCGGCCGATAAATTGACAAAAAACCATTTATTTTGATATAACAGTCAGTTAAGAATTTCATTGAATATATGCGGAAACCAAAATTCCCGGGTAGCTCAGCTGGCAGAGCAGGTGGCTGTTAACCACCCTGTCGGGGGTTCGAATCCCTCCCCGGGAGCCAATTTTATAATCTTCAGGACCCTTCAAGAAGTATATTGAGTTTTTGATAGGCAGCTGGCAGAGTCCCGAAAGTGTTCGGGATTAACCACCCTGTCGGGGGTTCGAATCCCTCCCCGGGAGCCAATTTGAATAATTCATCGAACAGTGGATGATCTTACATAGTTCGTCAAGATTACTTTTATCTTTATCTCGGCCGCTTCCGCCGGGAAAAATGTCGACATCGATTCCGCTCTATTAAAAACATGCAGCACGAGTATTCAGCAAAGACGGAAAACTCAAAAACAGTCAATAAACCTATTCGTTCAGATCCCCGGCCTTTTCGATGATTTCATCCTTAATCTTTATGCCCATCTTCTCCGCCACCTTCTTATTAATTGTAAGGACGGTCTTTCTCGCATATACCCTTATAGGGGACTTTACATTTTCTTTGTAAAACAACTTTCTCGAGATCTCTCCCGCCTGTAATCCCAGGTAAAAAGGATCAATACTCAGGGCCGCCAGGGCCCCCATTGCCAGATATTTTTTTGAAAAGGTAAAGATAGGCACTCTACTCCGAAACGAAAACAGAAGCATATAATTAACCGTTTCGGAATTTACAACAGTCGTATCAGGCAGCATCCAGAAGAGGTCTATTTTCCCATTCATACTATCTATGAGTAGCGGGACATCACGGGCTTTATCCGCTTTTTTTATGACCAGTTCAATGCCCTTGGCTCTGGCGATCTTCAACGCCTCCGTTACAAACATACCTGTGTGTTCAGGATCATATACCAGCCCGACCCGTTTTACACCTGGAAACAGCTCCAGCATTGTATCAAGGTATTTCCCTGGTGATACGTACATAGACACCCCGGATATGTTTTCCGAGTATGCCGCGAGAGCACGCGAATGCGGCACCATTGTATAAACAACAGGTCGGTCCCTGATCTCAAGCGCCAGTGTCAGGGCGTCAATCCCGATTGCCAGAACCATATCAGGATTAATATCATGAACTTCCCTCAAGACGTCCTGATTCTTTATGTCGGAGAGAATTAATTCTCTTACCATGCAATCACAGGAACTTTTAAATCCTGCTAAAGCCTCTCTGTATGGTTTAAGCTCCGCGCTTTTCAAAACTACTATGTCATATGCCTCTGAAAAAGCACCTGAACATAACATAGCTATTAGCGCAACTATTGTCAGGAATGTGCCTTTTTTGATAATGCGCCCCCACAAACTAATTTCTATAGACAGATTTCAGTATCCCCCGGCCTTCAGCCCGTATCTTACATCCTGATTTATTAATTTTTCGAGTGTAGCATCAAAATAGATTTTTTTACAGTCAACGCCATCCATGTTCCCATCACGCACAAGCTTCATGTACCTGCACCCGCCAAAGCATACAGGCAGATAACCGCAATCAAGACACTCCTTATTCTTCCAGCTACTCAGGTTATGCGATAATCCATAATCCCCTATCTCCACATTCAGATCACCCACGCGGAATCTTTCCCTGCCGATAAGTCCCGGGCATTTGTAAATGTTCCCGTCATGGTTCACAACCACACTATTTTTAAATTCTATCATACATGCCGTTGGAATAATCTTTTGTGTGCGGTAACCCCTCTTTAATATCTCTTCTCTTAGGAATATTCCAGCACTCAAAAGCCATGGTTCATTAATCGTTTCACAGCCATCATGGAAATCAGGCGGTGCAAATTCAGCGCTCTCTTTGGTGACGGGATCGAACTTAATCCTCGGAATTTTCCCTGGTGTCAACCCCTCATCAATCAGATAATCAAGAAGACCGGGAAATGCAGTATAGTTCTCCTGTGTATAATTCCCGCCAATATCAACATCTATCATGTCACAGACATCTTTCAGATTCCTGATAATAGTATCAAAGCTCCCTTTCCCCGCCTTGAAAGGCCTGAACCTGTCATGGACATCTTTAGGACCGTCAAGCGTAACGCCGGCGCTTTGGAATCCAAGGGGTTTCAATCTCTCTACAACTTGCGGCAGAAGGAGCGTACCGTTGGTTATAAGGGAAAAACTGTAAGGGATCCCTTTACCTTCCGCCAGTGCCTTTAATCTTTTGGATATATATTCAATAAGTCCCGCGCTTAACAGCGGCTCTCCGCCGTAAAAGACGATTTCAATCTCTTCCGCCGGAAATCCCCCCTCCTCCCCCTTTACCAAAGGGTGCGAATTAATTTTATTTCTTACAAAATCAACAAAGAGGTCCGCTGTTTCGGGAGTCATGTAAAAGCTGCCTTTCCTGGTACCTTCAAAACAGTATGCACACGCAAGGTTGCAGTCAAGGTTCAGGACAACGACAGCCTTGAATGTCCTGTTGATGGTATTAAGCTCTTCAATAAATCCTAGCATCTCTTTCTTCTCTTCATCGGCGTCATCCACCAGAAATCCGAGTTCCTTAAGGCTCTCTCTTTCTTCTTCGGCTATTTTGCCTTTTTCGATATCTTCAATCATGGATCCCGGCAGGAGAATAATAGACGCCTTTTTTGTCGAAAAGAGGATGACAGAATCAGGGTCTTCCCTGGGAGGATAGATTTTGCAGTATCTGGATAAAGTCATTTTCCCCCATGCAAAAAAAATGGGGGGAGGGCCCCCCATTACCGGTCCGGTCATCAAATTATTTGCGACTTATCGCACCAGTACAACATTGTGCTTTTACCACATCTTTTTTGTCTACACCCCTGTCCAAAATAATAATCCGTGTCTTCATGCCCGATGTCCTCCATTCCTTAATAAGCTTCTTCACCTCAAAGAGGTGTACAAGGCTCTCCGACTACTCAGCAGAAACAATGCAACAATTGTGCCAAAAAGATAAGCTTCTACTGAAAAGAAGTTTATCTTAAGACCATCTGATTAAAATTTAAGTCTTATACCGCCTTCAACCCACCGCCCTGGATTCTTATATATATCAGCCCAATACTGTGATCCATTGAGTATGTTACGCGCAGTGAGGAATGCCTCCAGGCTGGTTGTCCCGTTCTTGTAAATATTCCTGACAGCATTGAGATCAAAGACAAAAGAACCGTATTTACCATCATCATCGGATTCCGCGTTCCACCATAGATAGCGACCCGTTAACAGCGCCTTAAATGACTTTTCATCATCATATTTAAGGCCGATATTATAGGTATACTTTGAACACCTCTTCAATTCCTCGTCTGAATCAAGGTCTCTTGGATCGACAAAGATAGCCCCTCCAAAAATGGTTGAGTGATAAACAGGCACGGTCCTGAATTCAACTTCAACGCCCTGCCTTCTCTGCCCTCCGGCATTGACTTTCGTCCATGAAAATACGGGATCTGTTATGTCTTCATCCTTAATAACATCACTCAGGTCATGCCTGAAAAGAGAAAACTTTAACCAGAGATATTTCAGTACGCTCGTCTCGGCGCCCAGCTGATAAGACCATATCTTTTCATCATTCAGGTCAGGATTGGATTTATAACCAAAGATCTCACTGTCTGCCGATGTATAACCTAGCGGAGGCATATTGAAACCCCTTGCGATGTAGCCCCTTAACAAAAGGTTACGGGAAACACCATACGTAACTCCGATACTCGGACTCACAAAATCGCCACTTATGTTTGTGTGGTCAAATCTAATTCCGGGTGTTATGGAGAGTCTGTCTAATATGATTGTGTCGTTTGCATAAAGCGCAAACCGCCTTAATTCCGGTTCGCCGCTCGAAATACTGTCCGCCTTTAATTTTCCCTGACTATAATCCGTCCCAAAAACCATATCATGTCTTCCGTGTTGCCATGTAAGCCTTGCGCTGGCGCCATACAACTTATCTCTTCTGGTATCCCTGAAAAGCTCTACACCCGTGCTTAATTGGTTCATATAATAACTGTCAAGCCTGGGTAATTCCCACACGGAAACATTCATATCAACTTCTTTGTTCAGGGATGTACTGAAAGAAAGATTCAACAGGAGATCTTTAAATTCATTTCCATAATAAATATCGTAATCCCTGTCATCACCGTCGCCTCTTTTCCCTTTTTTATACAGAAAAGAGAGTGCGACATTTGTATCATCCGAAAAATCATACTTAAGAGTTGAATAAAAGTTTTTTATCGAGACATCAAAACTCGGCCTCAGGCCGTCTGACCGAAGCTTGCCGGCGTAGAGATAAAATCCAAAACCGTTCTTTCCGCCGTATACCTCGGCGCCCAGGTCTCCCGAGCCCCGCTTGCCGTATGACGCATAAAACGTGCCTCCTGTCCTGTCTTCCTTGCTGAAAGACTTTGTGATAACGTTCACAACGCCCCCGAGTGACGAACCCCATGCGGAAGACGCGGGACCCTTGATGACCTCAATCTTCTGAATAATCTGCGAGGGTATGCTGGAGATATCCGCAACATTATCAGAGAGATTGTTGATAGATATCCCGTCTATCAGGACAGTAACATGCGTAAAATCCGAACCCTGAATTAAGGCCCATGCTATAGTTCCAGGTCCCCCATCAAACCCCACCTGCACGCCGGTAACCGTATAGAGCACATCCGCAAGTGTATGCGCATTCATCAATTCTATGTCCTCTACCGTTATAACTGTAACATTCTCGGCAACCCTCGAGATGGACTTCAGGCTCCTCGTGGCGGAAATCACCACAAGCTCCTCTTTGGTAAAGTACAGGGTAAGAAATTCTTTCTCAGCTTCGTACTGGGCAAGGACAGGCGAGAGGAAAAAAAATATTGAGAGAATAAAAACAGAAAAAAAGGAATTATTTTACCAGACATGATATCCTCCAATAAGCTTTTTTCGCATTCACCAAAGATTCACACTTTTCAGGCACTAATTCGTTGCTTGATTTGATTTAATTAATAACCCCTCGGCAACCTTTTA
>JAJRYC010000025.1 GCA_024275975.1 Nitrospirota bacterium
AAAAATCCCTGGGGAAGGCCTTGATTTCGCGGCCAGGCTTTCGATGGGAAGACCCGGTCTGGCGCTTTCCTCCGACTTGATGAAGGAAAAGGAATGGTTCCTCATCCTTTTCAGGAGCATGCTTAAGGCTGAAAAGGACGGTTGGACTTCGAGAGAGGAGATGGACCGCTGGTTTGAGCTTGTATTAACATTATTCAGGGATATGGCGGTGCTTAAGGTAACCGGCGAATCGTCAAAACTTATTAATACGGACCTTTATGAATATCTGGACAAATTGATTAAATTTACCGACCTGAAGGTTTTAATATATCTTTATAGTAAACTGAACGTACTGAGGGAGATAATGAGGTTTAATCTCAATAAGTCTATTACATGGAACTATACATCCTCGCTGTTAAGAAAGGAACTGGCGGTCTGAAATGCCTGAAGTGGTCGGAATAAGATTTAAATCCTGCGGGAAGATATATGATTTTGAGATAAATGTGCCGGACGTCCGCAAGGGGGCCAGTGTGATTGTGGAGTCGGAATTCGGACTGAACATAGGCAGAGTGGTAATCGGTCCACGTAATATCGAAAATCTTGTGAAGGTGCTCAAGAAAGTGCTCCGCCTTGCAACAGATGAAGACCTCAGCCGGAAACAGGAGAACAGTGCATTCGAGCAGGAAACCATGGAATACTGTCTCGAAAGGATAATGGCCCGGGGCATTCCGATGAAGCTGGTTCGCACAGAGGTTACACTGGACAGGAAGAGGATACTCTTTTATTTTACGGCTGACGGAAGGATAGACTTCAGGGAGCTGGTCAAAGACCTTGCGGCCAAGTTCAGGACGAGGATCGAGATGAGGCAGATCGGGGTGCGCGATAAAGCCAAAATGGTAGGTGGTCTGGGACAATGCGGCAAGGAACTCTGCTGCCGGTCGTTTCTGGCGACCTTTGAGCCGGTCTCTATAAAGATGGCGAAGCAACAGGACCTGGTGCTTAATACCGGCAAGCTCTCAGGCATATGCGGAAGGTTGATGTGCTGCCTGGGTTTTGAATATAATGGCCCGGGTTCCGTGAACTCCGTGAAAGACAGCACTAAAAAATCCGGCTCTGTATCGGCAAAAGAGGAGTCGCCGGAAATTGTCGTGGAGGAGTCCGTGAACAAATCTCCTGGAACAGACGTCCACGCCGCGAAAGCTCCGGCGGGGCCTCCGGATTCCAGGAGCGAGAAAGAAGCCGTGAAGAAAACGGGTCAGCCTCCCATAAGGCATAAAAGAAGACGGAAAAGACCGAGGGAGGGCGTTCATAAAAAATGAGCGGGAAAGTTTATATTACGACACCGATATATTATGTCAACGACATTCCGCATATAGGGCATGCGTATACGACTGTTGCGGCGGATATACTTGCAAGATACCACAGGCTCTTGGGCGAAGATGTATTCTTCCTGACCGGCACGGACGAGCATGGACAGAAGGTTGAGAAGGCCGCCCTTGAAAATGGACGATCGCCAAAAGGGCATGCCGACCTGCTGGTGGAGAACTTCAGAAAGCTCTGGGACAGGCTTAATATATCCAATGACGCCTTCATAAGGACGACCGATAAAGAGCATATAAAGACGGTACAGGGTGTTTTGCAGGGGTTGTGGGACAGCGGGGAGATCGAGAAAAGGACTTATTCCGGCTGGTACTGTACACCTGATGAGCGGTTCTGGACGGAGAAGGAGATTGTTGGCGGCAACTGCCCGGACTGCGGCAGGCCGGTTGAACGGATTAATGAAGAGAATTATTTCTTCCTTATGTCAAAATACCAGGAAAGACTTATTAAATATATTCAGGACAATCCATCATATATACTGCCGGAGACCCGCAGGAATGAGGTGCTCGGTTTTCTGGGAAATAATAAGCTCGGAGACCTCTGCATATCAAGACCGAAGCATAGGCTGTCATGGGGCATCCCCCTCCCGTTTGACGGGGATTTCGTAACATATGTCTGGTTCGACGCCTTGGTCAATTATTATTCGGCGACCCGTTATCTTGTTCCGGATACAGGGGAGGCAGGCCCGGACGAATTCTGGCCTGCGACCCATCATCTTGTCGGCAAGGACATACTGACGACCCACGCGGTCTACTGGTCAACCATGCTGATGGCGCTTGGTATGAAACTGCCCGGAAATATCTTCGCCCACGGCTGGTGGACAGTCAAAGGCAGGAAGATGTCGAAATCTCTCGGCAATGTTGTCGATCCTGACGCGATTATTGATAAATACGGGGCGGATGCTTTCAGGTATTTTCTCTTCAGGGAAGTACCGTTTGGCCTTGATGGAGATTTCTCGGAAGACGCCATTATAAGCCGTATAAACAGTGATCTTGTAAATGACCTTGGTAATCTCCTGAGCCGCACAGTGACCATGATAGAAAAATACAGGGATGGAGTTGTCCCCGGCCCGATCGACGGCAAGGACCGGGAAGACACGGGAAGCAGGATCAAGTCGTATTTTGAGGTCGGCCCCGATCCATCCTTTGACGGTTTTCTGAAACAGCTTCAGTTTCACCACGCGCTCGCCTGGTTATGGAAGGCCATGAGCAGGACAAACGAATATATTGCTGACTCGGCCCCATGGAAAGAGACTGACAAGGAGGTCCTTTCCAATACACTCTATACGCTTGCGGAGACGCTGGGCATAATCGCCGTCTATCTTTTCCCTTTTATGCCCTCCACGGCGGAAAAAATATGGGCGCAACTCGGCATCGATCGTGGTATGGGAGAAGAAACAGAATTTCCGAAATGGGGAGATGTACACGTAGAGGGTAACAGGGTGAAAAAAGGGGAACACCTATTCCCCCGGATAGAAAAGAAGAAAGAAGGCAAAAAAGAGGCTGCTGGCGACAACCCCCCTGAACGGGAAACGCCGGAAGGTGCAGGCCTGATATCGATTAACGAACTCGCGAAAGTAGAACTGAAAATCGGAGAAGTGATCAGCGCAGAGAGGGTTAAAAAGTCCGAAAAGCTTATAAAGCTCCGGGTTGATACTGGTCAGGAGAGGCAGATTGTGGCCGGCATTGGAAAGGCTTATGCCCCTGAAGAACTTGTCGGCAAAAAAATTGTTGTGGTCACAAACCTGCTGCCTGTCAAACTTATGGGGGTTGAATCCAACGGGATGCTCCTTGCGGCGACCGGACCTGACGGCGCACCGGTAATCCTTATGCCTGATAAAGATGTGCAAGCGGGCTCGGGCATAAAATAATCACTGATAACGCGGGTAAGACTTTATAGCGCCTATTTGTTGGTCGCGTTTATTTTGACGATTATCTCCGGCATGTCGACTGTTTTATCCTTGTGTTTAAAACTGATATTCACCTTTACCGCGACAGGAAGGTATTCCTTTTCATCCGGTTCCCATTCAGATATCCACTCTCCCTGCTCTTCATCTTTGGGTATATCAAAATATTCAAATTCAAGTTTTTCCACTTCAGGCAGGAGGACAAACTCCTTGCCACCGCTGTCATCGAATATATCGTCCATAAAAAACACCTTTTCTCTAATCATTAAATTACCGTCTTCCAGAAAAATCGAGACCCATTTCAGTCCGGCTATATCCTCGGGCCCTTCTCCGTAAACATCAACGCTTGTTGTAACAAACCCGATCCGGTCTTCTTCTCCTTTAAAGTAGAGCGTCCGTTCAGTGGTGTCCCCGATAGCGAAAAAAGGGAATGCTCCCCTGATAAGCCATGTTATCCTGTCCCCTATAATCCGAATCTTCTGCGTTTCTTCCGCTTTATTATCACCGCTTTGCCTGGATTTGTAGCCCAGTCTCATCGCCGAGAAAAGGATCAGTAAAATAACGATCGAGAGAGTTATGGCGATGATGATCTCAAGGAGAGTAAGCCCCCTGTTATTCTTCAGGTCCATAGACTGTCCTTAGTCCCTTTAACGTTAGTTTTCCGGAGGGGGGCCACGTCACTTTCACGATTATTTCATAAAGCTTCACATTTCCGTCATCCGATGAAGAGATCATCTCTACTTCTCTTGTTCCATCGAAATACCCTTCAAGGTCAGCCGACCCGGAACTTTCTTCAGGGTCGGAAATACTGTACGCTTCGTCGAGCAGGGACCTTGCGTAAAAGATCGCCTTTGTATAATCGTCCGATTTTTTGGTGGCCCGGAGTCCTGTTGAAAAGAGCTGGAAAATTGCGACAATCGCGACGCCGAGAATGGCGAGCGCAACCATTACCTCAAGAAGGCTAAAGCCTCTTGATTCGCGGTATGCCGAGAACAGGGTCGATCTCGATTCTATGTCCATGACCTTTGCCATCCTTTAATGTTATCGAGCCTCCAGAGCTGTTTCCCTTGGGGAAGAAAAGCACCGGCCCGCCGGTAATGCTGAATTTCTCCGGCAGGGAATATATGCTGTCAGGCCTGCCGTCTCCATAGTCTATCCAGTATCTGTTTCCGTCTTTGTCGATCTGCAACGCGATGTTTCTTCTCTCCATAAGGGAGATTTCCCTCGCGTGTTTTATTGTCTGGTATATCCTCCTGGACTCTCCATTAAAGACTGTTTTATCATGCAGTCTGCCAATGGAAAAGACTACAACCGATGTCGACAGGCCTATAATAAAAAGGACGACGATAAGCTCGAGTAAGGTGAAGCCCCTATTCCCAGCTATTGATGTCTTTGCCGTAGCCTTCACCGCCCTGCGTATTGTCTTTTCCATATGAAAACAGGTCATATTCTCCATGCGTGCCGGGTGATTGATAGTGAAATGGTTTTCCCCATGGGTCCTTGGGTATTAAGTTTTTTCTGAGATACGGTCCATCCCACCCCTCTACACCGGGGTCCGTTATGAGCGCGTTCAGGCCCTCCGATGTGGTCGGGTAGTTTCCTGTGTCCAGTCTGTAGCTGTCGAGCGCCTGGCCGAGCATTTCTATCTGGACCTTCGCTGCCTTGACTTTGGCGCTCTCCGATTTTTTTATGTAATTCGTTCCTATGAGAGCGGCCAGCAGGCCGAGAATTACCATAACGACAATAAGCTCAAGGAGTGTAAACCCCCTGGTGTTGCTGATATATTTCTCGGGTTCTATCTTTTTCATATGTCCCTCCGGATGTCTCTAATTGACGGATTTAGAGCGCGTAAATTTTATTGTTTATTTGTCCGCCGGCATTAATTGTATTATTCGCCGGCTATAGAGGTATCTCGTTAATGCTGAATATGCCTATAAGCATCGAGATAACAATAAATCCGACGACTATCCCCATAATGAGTATAAGCGCCGGCTCAAAGAGGCTCACGAATCTTTTTATCTGGTGCTTTGTTTCGGCCTCAAACCTTTCTGCTATCAGGAGAAAGGTCTCCTCGAGCTTTCCGGCCTCTTCTCCCACGGCGACCATCTGCGTCACTATTGGTGGAAAGACTCCGCATTCCCTCAGGGGGACGGACATTCCCTTGCCCTTGCTTACGCCTTCTTCGATCACTGCAAGTTTTTCCGCCACTGCATCGTTGTCGATAACGTCCCTTGATATTTTTATGGCTTCCAGTATCGGCGCGCCGCTTTGAAGAAGGGTCCCAAAGGTCCTGGAAAACCTGGCTATTATAAGTTTCATACTCAGTGTTTTCAGAACAGGGAGCTTTAGTTTCAGGTTATCAATGAAATTCTTTCCCTCGGCCGTCCCGGCGTATCCCCGGACTAAAAACAGAGACCCTGCAATTGCGGCGACGAATGCCCACCAGTATGAGGCAAGCAGTTCGCTTGTCTCTACCAGTATTAATGTCGGCAGGGGCAGGGCCTGTCCCATATCGGCGAATATCTGAGCGAAATTCGGAACGACATAAAGCATTAATATGATAACGGCAAGTCCGCCGACGGATGTAAGAAGAATGGGGTATACCAGCGCCGAGGTGATCTCCTCTTTGAACGCAATAGTTGTTTCGAGGAACGTGACCAGTCTTTTTATCACCGTCTCTACTATTCCTCCGGCTTCGCCTGCTTTTATCATATTTACATATATTCTGGGGAAGACATTGTGTTTCCCCATTGCGAACGAGAGTGAATTACCCTTCTGTATATCGATATATATCTCCCGGATTATCGCCCTGAAAGACTTTTTCGCCGAATATTCAGAGAGGACATAAAGCGCCCTGTCCAGGGGCATTCCGGAATCGAGGAGGTTGCCCAGTTCCTGGGTGAACGTCAGCAGGTCTTTCCTGGTTATTTTTTCAAGAAATGAATGTTTTTTAGGTTCTGATGCTGTTATGCTTATGGGTATAAGACCCTTTTCCCTCAGGGTTGTTTTGAGTTCTGCCTCATCGGAAGACGTAGTCGTTTCTTTGGTTTTTTTCCCGTATGCGTCAACAGCTTCATAAGTAAAAAAGGGCATAACATATTTTATCATACACTCGGAACAGCGTCAATTGACCCAAACCGGTCGGGTCTGACACTATTTGCTATTTGCTTTATCTCTAACCTCCCCAAAGGGTTGTGCCGCGGCTATTGCTCGGCCACTGGCCTGCGAACTCACAGCATTCTGCCAAGTCTTATCCTTACTGCCCGCCGTCAGGGGCAACATCCCCGAGACTTCCTCCAAATCCTGCTAACTTCCGATA
Organism: Nitrospirota bacterium; assembly: GCA_024275975.1. Lineage (GTDB taxonomy): Bacteria > Nitrospirota > Thermodesulfovibrionia > Thermodesulfovibrionales > UBA6898 > JAJRYC01. The sequence continues at coordinate 6,585 of JAJRYC010000025.1, forward strand.
CCCCAACTGCCCAGGCTGCTCTCTATTATAATTATTCCTGATCAATCGAATCTGCCCGTAAAAAAGGAACTAAACTGTGCCCCCGGGCTTTCCTGGAACAACAGGGTCAATTAGTCGGAATCTTGCTTTTGTTTCCTTAATCTATCATCTGTGAGCTTATGGGGTTCCCGACAAAGGACATTCATATTCTATCCGCAGTGGTAGTGCCACTATTGTCCCCAGATGAAATTTCTAAAAATACGGTATATTACCCACAGAATTTATTCGTGGTCAATATCCTGCTTGTTTTTTCCTCTCGTTTTTGTCCGTTGTCGGGGCTGACCCCTCTGTTCTTGACTTTAAAAGGGCGGAAAAGTAATTATAGAAAGTTATCAATGCATTAGCAAAACCCTAATATATGGAGCCAATTATGCCGCAAATTACATTAGACTTACCATTTGAAAAAATTGTGGATACAGTAAAAAGATTAAGTGAGGAAGATCAGGAACGGTTATTTTTTGCCATTAATGAAGATTATGCCAGAGCTTTGGGGAAAATGAGGGACGAAGCATGGAAAGAACACCAGGCAGGTGATAGCACCTCTCTTGAGAGCCTGGATGTGGAATGACTTATCAGGTCTATCTTTCTAAGAAAGCTAAAAAGCAGTATAAAAACTTTGATCAGCATATCCAGAAGAAAATCAAACATAACCTGCAGCAATTAGAAGAAAACCCTCACAAATGTTTTACTCTGACCGGTAAATACGCTGATTTACGATATATAAAAATAACTCATAAAGGCGTTGATTATCGGGCGGTTTATGACATATCGGAAGATGAGAAAGTAGTGTTGGTTATCTTTTTGGGTAATCGAGAAAATTTCTATAAAGAACTTAGGCGATATTCAAGATAGGTTTTCTTCGGCACAATCTAAGTATTCCCTGGAACATTTATACCGAGCATTATTATCACATTCACCATTACAGTTCGGCATGTCTAATCTTGGCTGTCGCGGCATGATTGAGTCCTACCGTCTTACCTCCTTTTACTGTCAACAGTTTTGCATAGTAAGTAACAACGTCACAAATGTTATGACGATTGCTTTTTTGTCAACAATGAAGATTTGACCCTCAAAGTCTCTTCATGTACAAAATCAGACCTGACACCACTCCTGCTTTTCAATTTGAGGGCTGACCCTGCCCCTGCTTCATAGTATATAACAACGTCAAGATTCCAATCATTTAGCAGGGTTCCATGGGCTTGCCCGTGGGTGAATGCCGCCGGAGATATTTTGGTATACTTATGAATTGTGGAAAACAGATTATCAGGACACAGCGTATATCGGACAGAGTACCATGTAGTGTGGATACCA
>JAJRYC010000026.1 GCA_024275975.1 Nitrospirota bacterium
AACGAAGACCCAAGCCGAAGTCCTATCGGCCTTTGGCCACTATGTGGATGACAGTGGGGTCTTACAACCGGTGCGCAGCTAAAGTACCGTCAATACTGGCTATGCGGCGTGGTCTAATAAGTTATCTCTTAAACTCCTGTTTGATTGCCCCCCCGGTAATTTCCTGATGAAATGCGCAAGCCTTTCCGGTCCGGATGGTTCGAAATCCAGATAGTAGCTCAGCCATTTCTTGTATAAACTGAAGGACTTATCAGGGACATTTTCTCTGTTGAGGCACGCATCGTAATGCGTCGTCAAATCAGCCGGAATATCAATTATATGTCGCTATCATCTTTCCATCCAACCTACATGAAACTTCCTTCAACGAGATTATCGGCTCTTATGTCGGACAGGACAAGAGGATGAAGTTGAGTACGGAAAAAACTCTTTCCGTCTTAATCCATAATATTTTAACAGCCCCGATGCCATCTGATCTTCTTAATATGGGACCCTTGGTTCTGTCGTTCTTCCGTGGTTCCTGGTGTCCGTATTGTAATCTTGAAATGTCTGAATTGCAAAGGGTGGTAGATGAAGTAAGAGCATGTGGGGCTAACATTGCGGCAGTCAGTCCTCAATCTGTGGAAGAGTCAGGGAATATGCAAAAAAATGCAATGTCAGTTTTGATTTATTATCTGATGAAGATAGTATGGTTATGAAAAACTATAAGGTTTGGTTTAAAGTTTCGGATGAAATAGGATTTATCTATAAAAATATTTTTAAGTTTGACCTGGATAAATATAATGGCGTTGGTAGATGGGAGCTCCCTGCTCCTGCAACGTATATAATTGATGTTGATTACACTGTAGTTGCTAAACATGTGGATCCTGTCTATTGGTCAAGGATGGAACCTGAAACAATTATTTATGAATTAAAGAAGCTTGGTCAGCCCATTGGGGATATTAAAACATGATGAAACGGTTGTGCCGAAAGACCGGCACAAACAAACATAAAGATACAACTCTCTTCAAGAGCCTTTCCACTATTCTTTATCCTTCAACTGGGCCTCGAGATCCGTTAGCCGTTCCTCGATCCCCTTCTGCTTTTTTGCGTTGATATAAAGATAGAAGGAGACTCCAAGCCATGCAATTGTATACGCCCCGAAGAGATAAATCCCGTTTTCCATGTTCAATCCTCCATTTTTTTCTTTAGTATCTCTAATCTTTCTTCTATCCCTGCCAGCCTGAACCTGAAAAGGAACAGGAAGATAGTGAGGACGGCAAAGGTGGCCAGGCTGAATAACATCACCTTTTTCATCACAGGGTCAAGACCGCCGCCTTCCTGCGAAAGAAGGGGATGTATGGAATTCCACCATTTTGTTGCATACCTTACTAACGGAATGTCCACGTACCCGATTATTCCTATGACAGCCGAATATTGTGCTTTTTTGAATTTATCCGCAATGCCGCCCCGCAGTAGAAAGTACCCTATATAGATAAACCAGAGGATAAGCACGGTAAGGAGTCGCGGGTCCCATGTCCACCATACATTCCAGATAGGCCGCGCCCACATGGAGCCTGTTATAAGAACAAGGGTCGAAAAAAGCAGTCCGATCCCGGCGCAAGTGCTGGCAACCGAGTCCCAGACGATTTTTTTCTTCCAGAGGAAGATAATGCTGGAGACGAATACTCCGGTAAATGCCAGAAGCGCCCCGAGGGCCAGTGATACATGCAGATAAAAAATCCTCTGCACATCACCCATTACTTTTTCGGTTGGCGCCACCCTGAATATCAGGAAAAAATCCAGCGGTATCAATACCAGAAGGAGAAAGAAAAGTATAGTTATGGTTCTGTCTGTTTTCATCTTCGGTTATTCCTCTATAAGATACCTGAATACCAGCAGGGAGATAGCAAGATAGAGCATATCAAAAACAACCAGCAGCTGAATCCACTTGCCTGCCTCCCCTGACTTTCCATTCAGGATCATATCCATGGAAGTTACACCTCCCAGGATGACCGGGACCACCACCGGCAGGTAGAGAAAAGGCAGCAGTATCTCGCCGTACCTCGATGCGGTCGAGAGAAAAGAGAAGAGTGTCCCCACAAGGGCGAACCCCAGGGTGCCAAGAAAAAGGGCCGGAAGCAGTTGTGGAAGCAGGCCTATGATTTTTTCGAAATCGAACAGGACCGCGAAAAAAAACAGGGTGAAACATTCCATGATCATAAGAAAGAGAAGATTGCCCAATGCCTTTCCCAGATAAAAACTTTCGGCTGACACAGGCGAAAAAATTACGCTCAGGTATGCGTCTTCATCCCTTTCCGCCACCGACATTCTGCCCATGCCCAGGATACCCGAAAACGCAAAGATCACCCAGAGGATTCCGGCCGCCATTGATGAGACATTATCTTTATCCGGATTAAAGGCGAAATTAAATATTACGAGGATGAGTAATGAAAGAAAGAGCATCAGACTGAGTGACTCCCTGCCCCTCAGCTCAAGAAGAAGGTCTTTTATCAGTATCGTCAGGGCATCCCCGATAAAACTCATGACCGCGCCTCTCCCATGGAAGCAAAAAGCCTGTAAATCTCTTTTGTGTCCACTTCTTCTCTCTTGTTAATAAACAATAATTTTCCCTTACGCAGAAACGCCACATGATCCGCAAGCTCACAGCCCTCTTCCACCAGGTGGGTCGAGACAATGACCGACTTCCCCCGCCTCCTGATCTCTTTTATCTTTGAAAGGATGGTTGATCTCCATCGAATGTCGAGTCCGGTAAAAGGCTCATCCAGGATAACGACCTTCGGATCCGTAATAAAGCCCTTTGCAAGTGCGAGCCGCTTCTTCATTCCCTGGGAGAGATCATTAACCGGATCATTTCTCCTCTCCCATAGCCCGTTCTCTTTCAGGGCGCTCTCAACGGATTTCTCCCTCTGTTTGAAGGAATAGAGTCTGCATACAAAGTCCATATTCTCCATAACCGTGAGGGCATTGTAAAGTGAGGTCTTGTGTCCGAGGTAAAAGGTCTCTTTTTTTATCTCACTTTCAGAATATGACCTGCTGTTATAGAATGCCTTTCCCTCGGTAGGGGCCATAATGCCGGAGATTATTTTTAGCAGGGTTGTTTTACCGGCCCCGTTGGGGCCGAAGACAGTAATGCAAGCGCCGGCCCCGATATCCATATCAATTCCCTTCAGTGCCGTCTTGGCATGATAATGCTTGCTGATCCCTTTCAGCTTTATAATGTTCAAGACCCGAGTCTCTCCTGTATTGCCCCTTTTCTCTTCTCCAGGACTTTCCTGAAAGTCATATAATATCCGCTTAAATCCTCTTCAACCGCCTCGGCTTCGAGTCCGGCAAGGATTCCTTCCAGTCTCTTTTTTTCTCTCATCAGATTCCATCTGTAAATTTTATCTTTCATTATAAAAATACCGGAGCCGGCCAATATAAAGGCCGCAAGAATTGAGACCTGCCAACAGCTGAAGACGCCCCTGTAAGAAGGCCCGGTCACTCTGAGGTCAATCGTTCTTAAGTCTCTTCCCTCCAGGAGGCTGTAAGTTCCGGAATCATCCCCTTCAAATCTTCTCTTTCCCATCTCCCCAAGGTTTGAGGAGTTCACCTGCCAGCCCGTACTGTCTGCAAAAAAGACTGATATTTGTTTTGCGGGCGGGCTGTAATCTTCACCGTGAAAAGAGAGGTCGAATATGCCTATGTCGCTCTTTAAAAAATATTCGAGTAAAATAGTGCTTTTCCCCGGCGGAATTTTATTTTGAGATACCACGCCCTGTGACAGTGTAAAGATACCCTCCCTGTCGGTTCCCACAACGCTGACCAATGAATATGACGCCGGAAGGGGAATAAACATGGCCTGATTTATCTTTAATTTATCATTATATCCGCCCACATAAGTTAACCTGCTGTTGTTTTCGATGTCTATCGTATCGTACACAACGACTGTCTTATCATCATAGGGGGTTATCATCAGGGTCCTACGTGGTATCTCCACAGTTTCCATCCTGTCGGTTATTTCATATACATTGAAATTCAGGGTATAATCTTGCCGCTGCTTTTTTATCAGGACTGGAGGGGAATAATAAACAACCCCACTGTAACTCACTTCGCCTGTTATGGCTTCGGCGGAGGAGACATCCAACACCCCTTCAAATATGCCGGACGGGCCGGTCCTGAGTTCATAGGCCCGCAGGATTTCATGCCCCCCGGTCTTTTTCAGGTTAACCGCAAGTAGCTTAAAAGGGTAGTCGGAAAGCCTCTCGCCTTTTGAGGCATTGGAGACATTTACTCTTACGGATATTGCAAAAGCGCCGCTTGTCATCAGTAGTATGCTTAACAATGTTATTAAGAAGATAATTTTTTTCCGCAAATTCTGAGCACCTCTTTATTGATATCCCGCTTAAGTTTTCTTGAAATCTCCTGCTTTGGGTTTAATCCCATCCTGTCAAGGAGGTCCCTTTCCATTTTCAGGGCGGGGAGCGCCTGTCTTTTCAGGTATTCCCTTGTGGAGGCATGATCTTCTTCTGTCAGCTTGCCCATTTCGAACTCAAAATCTATATCCGATATCGCCTGGACGCCCTCCTTCTTCTCTGTCTGTATGCCGGCAAGCGTTCCTTCGCTCACAAAAGGCCAGTAATTCTCACCTGCGAGCGGAAGAAGGATATAGGCGAGAGATGCTGAAATCAGAATGAAAAAGAGTATAACCATCATTCAACTCCTGTCGCTTTCAGGCGCATAATAACTTCTTTCTCGATAACATCAATCCCATCCTCTCTCCTCCTTGTGGGCAGGACCGCCCAGACAATGCCGAAGAGGACAACACCGGTGCCTGTCCATATCCATGAGAGGAGAGGGTTTATCACCACCGTCAAGGTGATGGAGCCGTCACCGTTCCAGCCGCCCAGGATCAGGTAAAGATCTTCAGAGATGCTGCTCATTATGGCGACTTCCGTGGTCGGCTCCTGTTTTTTGTAAAACCTCTTCTCGGGCTTCAGCGTGCCTTTAAACTCCCCGGATTTATAAACCTCTATCAGTGAGCCTACACTTTCATAATTCCATCTGTCGAGATTTGTCAGATCCACATATTTCAACCGGTAGTTTTTTACCGTAACCTCCTGCCCCTTTACCAGGCCGAAGTCTTCCTTGTACTGATAATAACCGTAACTTGCCAGCCCCAGGACTATAAAAACCATGCCGATATGGACAATGAAGCCTCCGTACCTCCTCCTGTTTATGCTGACAAGACGCCGGAATGACGCGAGCCACCCTCTGCCGTGATTTTTCACCCCGGCCTTTGTGCCGAGATAAAACTCTCTCATCAGCGTAACTATGACAAATACCGAAAGGGAATAGAAAAAAATGGGCATAAATTCCCTGATACCTGAAATATATAAAATGGGCAGAGATACTGTTGTCAATGAGAGGGGAACCACCAGGTTTTTTAATATTCCCTTTGAAGAGGTCTTGCGCCATCCAAGAAGCGGACTCACCCCCATCAGCAGGAGAAGCAGCAGAAATAACGGCGAATTAATTGTATTAAAGAAAGGGGGACCGACCGAGATCTTTACGCCTTTTACGGCCTCGGAGATCAGGGGGAAAATTGTTCCCCAGAAAGTCGCGAAACAGATACCGACAAAGATTATGTTGTTGTACAGGAATGTGCTTTCCCTTGAGAGAAACGCCTCGATCCTCGGGTTTTTTTCCTTCAACTGATCATATCTTGTCCATATAAGATAAATCCCGGCAGCCAGGGTCACAAACAAAAAACCCAGAAAGACAAAACCAACCGGTGACTGGCCAAAGGCATGGACGGAAGAAATAATCCCGCTTCTGGTTATAAAAGTACCGAATATACACAAAGAAAAGGTGAGCAGGATCAGGACGAGGTTCCATATCTTGAGCATTCCCCTCTTCTCCTGAATAATAACGGAGTGAAGAAAGGCTGTTGCCGTAAGCCATGGCATGAAAGAGGAATTTTCAACCGGGTCCCATGCCCAGACGCCCCCCCATCCAAGCTCTTTATAAGCCCACCAACCCCCGAAGATTATGCCCAGGGTCAGGAATACCCACGAAAACAGTATCCAGGCCCTTGTCTTCTTTATCCACCAGTCGCCGAGGTCCCCCATCACAAGCGCCGCCATGGCAAAGGCAAAGGGGACGGTAAAACCCACATATCCAAGATAAAGTGTCGGCGGGTGAAAAACCATGCCCGGATTCTGCAGCATGGGATTGAGGCCATTGCCGTCACTGCGGAATATTGTGGCCAGTTCAAAAGGCGGGGTGACAAAATTAAGAAGGACGAGAAAAAAGATGAGCGTGAGGTTTAAAAACACAAGAACATATGGAAGGAACAGAGTGTTCAGGTTTTTTTCATCACGTTTAACGGTAATAAAAGTAAACAGTGAGAGCAGCCATCCCCAGAATAGGAGAGAGCCTTTCTGCCCGGCCCACAACCCGGTTATCTTATAAAAGATCGGCAGGCTCCTCTCGGAATATGACGCAACATATTCAATCCTGAAGTCGTCCGTGATAAAAGCATAGATAAGAATGAAAGTAGCGAATGTCAGAAAGGCAAAGATTGTTTTCGCCCCCCTGTATGACAGATCAATAAACCTTCCGTCCTTTTTTCTGATGCCGACTGTTAATCCGATTGCAACGAAAATTGCGAGAACCAGGGAAAAGAGCAGTGAGTATCTTCCAAAATCCATCATACTTCGCCCCCCTTCTTTTCATACTTTGAAGGGCACTTAACAAGAAGCTTTTTTGCTTCAAATACACCTTTTTCCCTGTTGTAGGGACCTTCAGCCACAAGGGTGACGCCTTCCTGTTCGAGCATGTCCGGCGGTGATCCTCTATATACGACATTCAGCTTCGGTGCATCTTCCAGATCTTTATCTTTCAGGTCAAAGCTGAGATTCAGTGTGTCGGTGTTATAATTCAGACTGCCCGGGATAATCCTGCCGTTGACCCTGACTTTCCCATCTCCCATATCATCAAGCCTTGCGAAGAATTCCGAGACCTCGAGATAATACATACTGCCTTCCTTCATCCCGAGAAATCCCAGATAGATGAAAGCAAATAAAATTAAAATCACCGAGAAAACTATCGTGGCCTGTCTACCTCTCATTTTCCGTCTCCATATCCGGTTCTTCCGTCAGGCCCCTTATCAGCGCCTGCTTTTTCGGGTCTGTCCAGTTGCCAGGCCCGATCTCAACAAAGGCGACCCTGCCTTTTTTATCGATTATGAAAGATTCTGGTACGCCGGTTGTGCCGTAAAGCAGCTGGATCGACCCCGTTGTATCCAGAAGCGCCTGGAATGTGTAGCGGTTTTTCTCCATATACGGAGCAACCGCCTTTTTGCCGGCAGCGTCTATGCTTACAGCCAGCATCTCAAAGTCGTCTCCCCTGAACTTCTCATATAGTCTCTGCAGACCGGGCAGTTCATCTCTGCACGAGGGACACCATGTCGCCCAGATATTCAGGAAGAGGACCTTTTTCCCGTAGAAATCCGACAGAGAAACTTCTTTTCCTTCAAGATCTACAAATGTAAGATCCCTTGCCTGCTCTCCTATTACCGGTCGCGGTTTTCTCTCTCTCCCGTCCTGCTGCCCGTTCAACGCCACTATTACAATCACCGCGCCTAAAATAACAATCGGCAGCCAGAGTAAAAATTTTAACAGATTTTTCATCACAAACTCCATTTCATGCTATTCACCATCCCCGATCCTGCGCACCTCATCTTCGAGAAGCGTTTCCAGCTCCGGATTAATAGCATCCTGCACCGTCTCTTGCCGACCGGATTTCCTGCGCCACAGAATAAGAAAAACCCCTGCTATCAAAAACAGATCGAACAGCAGGAAATACGGAAACCACCATGCAACAAAATAAAAACCCTTCTTTGACGGCTGCGCCAGCACTTTCGGTCCGTAAACGTCTTCAAAATAAGCCAGAATCGATTCTCCGCTTTCACCCTTTGCCAGCCTATCCTTTATAAGCTCTTTCATCTGCTGTGCCTGGGCGGATGGACAGTTTGTAAGCGTGTAGACATAATCACACCCAGGGCTCATGATGAGGTCCGTAACTTTTTCAAGCTCCATCCGCGATACATCCTTGCCGTAAGATGTGTTGAATGTCAGCAACAGGATACAGGTCATCAGGAGGAATATCTTCCCGTGAATCTTCTTTTTATTAACCTCAATTATCCGCATTTATCCTGATGATTATGAAATCCTGCCGTTGATGCAGTGCCTTTTCCGCGGTTCAACCTGCTCTTCATTCCACATTCAGACCAACTTAACTCTTGTTAATCTCATGGCGTTTAATATTACCGTAATGGTTAATCCCATATCTCCCACGGCCACGGCGACCCATAAATTAATCATACCCAGCAATGCCATTATTGTAAGGCTTCCCTTAACAAGGATCGAAAGGGACACATTCTGCCTTACAACTTGCATGGTCTTTCTGCTGAGATGCATGACGTACTCAATTTTACTTAAGTCATCGTGCATCAGCGCCACGTTCGCGGTTTCTATCGCAATGTCGGTGCCGGCAGCGCCCATGGCTATTCCAACGTTGGCCGCGGCAAGGGCTGGGGCGTCGTTTATGCCGTCGCCGACCATTGCTACAGAGCCGTATCTGCCGGCAAGCTTTTCAATAATCTCTATCTTGTCGTCGGGCAATAGTTGAGCGTGGTATTCATCGATACCGATTTTTTCCGCTAATAACCCGGCGACCCTTTTATTGTCCCCTGTAAGCATTTCAGTTCTGATGTTTAATTTTTTGAGCCGGGATATTATATCAGGGGCATTGTCCCTGACCCTGTCACCCAGTGCAATAACCCCGATCGCCCTCTCCTCATCGGAGATAAAAACAGCTGTCTTGCCCTCCAGTTCAAATTGTGACAACTCCATTGGAAGATCCATGGACAAGCCCTCAAAGAGGTTTTTTGCGCCCGCATAATACTTTCTGCCGTTGATCCGGGCTTCCAGCCCCTTGCCCTTTATCGCACTGAACCTCTCGAGAGCTTTAAATTTTATATTTTCTTTGCGCGCTGCTTTAAGGACCGCTTTTGCGATAGGGTGTTCCGACCGGGATTCGAGAGATGCGGCTAAAGAAAGCACTTCTTCCGTGGAGTGGCCGTTGAAACCGACGATGTCCGTCACTTCCAGTCTGCCTTTAGTCAAAGTACCTGTTTTGTCGAATGCGACGGCCTTGACCCTGCTCAGCTCTTCCAGGTAAGTCGCCCCTTTTATTAATACGCCGTGTCTGGCGGAACCGGTCAATGCCGAGACCATGGCGACCGGTGTTGAGATGGCCAGGGCGCATGGACAGGAGACCACCAGCAGCACCAGCGCCCGGTAAAACCAGACCTCCCATGAATAGCCCAGAATAAAAGTTGGGACAAGAAAGGCCGCTAATGCCATGGCTATGACGATCGGCGTATAATAGGCGGCGAATTTATCTATGAATTTCTCGGTGTTTGATTTTTTTCTCTCGGCCTCTTCAACCAGCTTGACGATCCTGGAAAGGACAGTGTCTCCGGCTTTCTTCGTCACCTCCAGTTCAAGATAACCTTCCTCGTTCATCGTGCCCGCGTAAACTTCATCACCTGTTGTCTTTTCCACTGGGAGCGACTCACCTGTTATGGGCGACTCATTTATGGATGAATGGCCGGTCAGGACTTTTCCATCCAGCGGAATTTTTTCTCCGGGACGGATGACGATTGTATCTCCAGGCCTGATTTCGTGCACATGCAGTTCGATCTCTTTATCTTCCCTCTTTACCCGCGCCGTTTCAGGAGCGAGTTTCAGCAGCCGGCTGATCGATTTTTTGGCATTATCCGCGGCATACTCTTCCAGTGTTTCCGCTATAAAAAAAAGAAATATTACCGCCGCGCCTTCTTCCCCGTGTCCGATAAAAAAAGATCCGAAGGCCGCAAGCGCTATAAGACAGTTCATGTCCAGTCGCCGCCGCAGTATGGAACGCGCTGCCTTTTTCAGGATTTCCCTGCCGGCGACCGCAATTACCGAAACAAAGACAATCTGCGCGATAATATTCAGTGGCGTAAAAAATTCCAGCGCCAGTCCCGCCAGCAGAAGGGTCAGCGCGATACCACCGGTTATTAATTGCCGGCGTCTCCAGAGTAGCGGTTTTTCCACAAGGAAACCGCCCGCGCCGCAGGCACAGCTCTTTTCTTCCCCGCACGTGTCATTCAACATCTGTAGTTTTGTGTTTTGCATAAATTTTAGTTTATTAACCTGCGAATAAAAATCCGCAATCTCCCGATTAAAGTTAAAAAAAGTGCATATCGCTCAGAACTCTGATTCCGACCAGGGCAGTCCTGAAGTATTACCTCATTCCCTTACATGTTTTAAGCCTTCATTAAACAACCCGTTAATATGCCTGTCATCCAGTGAGTAATAAACCCTCTTCGCCTCTTTCCTGAATTTAACCAGCCGCATGTTCCTTAAAATTCTCAGCTGGTGGGAAACAGCGGAGATACTGCTTCCCAGGATGCTTGATATATCGCATACGCAGAGTTCTTCCTTCGTCAGGGCGTATATTATCTTCAGCCGTGTAGTGTCCGACAATATGCCGAAGATTTCCGTCAGATGCAATGCGTCCTTATCAGAAAGCATCGCTTTTTTAACGACCTCAACCTTCGTCGTATCTACTGATTTAACTTCACATACATCCTGCTGTTTCATTCGCCTCTCAACCCCCTTGATAGTTGAACACTTGTTCAACTATACTATGAATAATACAAGGTTGTCAAGGGCTCTAAGTTAATGCGTTTTTAAATATATTTTTATCTGATTCTTCATAATATCTTCATAAATTTAAAGTATGTTATGGTGATTTTCAGCGGAAAGAGATAAAGAAGCGTTACAATAATCATACTATGAAACTCAGAGTTATATTTATACATATCCTCATGCAGCTACTTCTGTTATCAGTCGTGGCGTACGGACAGGAAGGAAGAATCAACATTGTCTACACCGGCGACATGGATGGTGAGCTCGAACCCTGCGGCTGTTCACCAAAAACCGATTTTGGCGGAGTAGCAAGGATATCAGGCTATCTGGCTGAACATAAAAATGAACTCGCTCCATATATCCTGTTAGACTCGGGCAATTTTTCAGACAAGGATACGCCTCAGGGAAGGCTGAAGGCTGCGGCCATGCTGAAATCCTTCAGCCTTATGAAATATGATGCAGTGGCTTTGTCAGCCAGGGAAGAGATATTGCCGGATGATTTCCTCCGGCCGCTTCTGAAAGAATATAAAGTCCCTGTTGTTTCCACCCTGCCCGCATACAGTCAATCGGTTGCAATTGAGCGGGGGGGCTTTAAAATAAATGTGAGCACTGGACCCGGAAGCTACCGTAAGGATATGCTGAATATCTTTCTGACCGGCCTTTCGATCCCCGAAGCAAAGCTTATAACCGGATGGGATGTTATAATCAGTTCATCAGGCGAAATACTCGATGTCCCACTGAAAGTCAACAATACAATTATTATATCGGGATATCCAAAGGGAAAGAAACTGGGTATTTTAACCGTTCAGACCGACAGTACCGGAAAGATTCTGGAATTTCAGCACAGCTGGCAATCTCTCGGCACTGATATCAGGGAAGATAAAAGTATTCGTAATATTCTGAACGAGTATGACATGAAAGTCGCCCGGCTGTTAAAAGAGGCGGAAAGGCCTTTGACTGGAACAACATATCTTGGCGTCTCAAAGTGCGCGGAATGTCATCAGCCCTTTGCGGAAAGCTGGCAAAAAACGCGCCACGCCAAGGCATTTTCGAGTCTGGAACAGGCCGGTAAATCAGCTGATCCCGAATGTCTGGAGTGTCACACTGCAGGGTTTGGGGAAGAAGGGGGATTTTTCAGCATTGAGACAACGCCGGGACTTTCAAATGTACAATGTGAAGTCTGTCATGGATTGGACAGAGAGCACCTGTCGGACTATTCCCGGCCCATGAAGCCTGTGACAGAGGCTGTCTGCCTGAAATGTCATACCGAAAGCAGCAGCCCCGACTTCAATTATCAGCTTTATCTTGAAAAGATCAAACATTAATAAAAATACGGAGGATTAAATGTTCATGAAAAAAATGTTTATGGCCCTGATATCATTCGCCCTGCTGCCCCTGCTTTTTTCCTGTAAGGCCAGCGAGCCCGAACCAACCGTCATAAAGGGAATTCATACTGTATTGGAAGGAAAGCAGTTTGAATATGACGGCAAAACCGTCGAAATAATGGAGTTTCTGAGTTTCTCTTGCCACACCTGTTACGACTTTGAAAAATCCATCCCGGTGATAAAGGGGAACTTTCCTAAAAAAATCACATGGAAATTTGTCCCTGTTTACTGGGGGCGGAACGGCTCTTCCAAACCTGGTGAGGCTTACCTTTTGGCGGAAGAAGCCGGAAAGGGCGAAGAGATGAAGAAGGCGCTCTTTAACGCAAAAATGGTCCAGAAGAAAAATATCGCGGATCTTGACGTCCTTGAGAGTATCGGCAATGAGATAGGTCTTGGTCCTGATTTCGGGAGCAGGCTCAGGGCGGGGGACAAGGCCAGTGGTGTTCAGGAGAACCTGAAGATGGCCGCGGCATACAAGATTGAGGAGACTCCCACCTTAATCATAGCCGGAAACATTGCGACAAATCCGCACGCGGTTGATCATAACATTGATGCTTTCAGGGATAATGTTATAACGATTTTAAAGAGCATACTTACTAAGGAGTAAGAGGTCCGCTTGTAACGGAATCTCAAATCGGACATGTTTTTGTAAAGGAACCGGGAAGGCCGTGTCTCTCCCTGCTTTCCGGATTGACACGGTCTTTGCCGTTCGCGCCGGGACAGGCCTTTTCGTGAAGTGACTTTCTTTCAATTCCTTACTTCTCTTCGCCTGTAGTCATGCGCCTTAACTATCCATGCTCTTCATATCCTCAGTTTCTATCGTCTGCAACCATTCCACCATCTACTGCCGCGCCGCCTTTGCGTTAAAGCCATACCATAGTTTTCTCTCTTTCGGGTATGATTCAAGCGCGTCCTTGAATTTCCTGAACGCCCCTTTCCCATCAAGAATACTCTGGAGGTCTTCTTTGAGCCCGCTATCTTCGAGGCCGTCCGTAAATTCTTTCATCGCGGCGAACCCTTTGCGGCTATCTCGTTCCGGAATTCTTTTGTAGCGGTCTTTTTCGAAGATAAAGATATCGAGCGCGAGTTCGATCTCTTCATCCATCCATTCAGGGATATCGTAATCCTCGTCGAATTCCACCTCTTCATATTCCGACATATCGTCATCAACGGCCTCATCAAGTATTTCCCGCGCCTTGTTGATGATATCTTCCGACAGGATAATGATTTCGCCGGTCCTGGTATCCAGGAAATAATCGAACGCCTCCCTGGCGAGGTCTTCCATCGCCTTCTGTAATGCATCGAAATCAATGTAAGGTTTGCTCATAAGCCCTTTATCAACAAATATAGAACGGGATATTCATCCCTTGCTGTGGCCGTTTCCTCATTGAGGTATCGCAGGGTCAAGGGTATATATTTCAGAAAAAACAACTTTCCCTTTGCCTTTGATAGAAATCCATATGCGCCAAGAGCCTGCATATGTCTCTGGAGCCGGCAGGGAAGAAGCGTCTCCCTGAATTCTGTTTCATTGAAATTCTGATCTAACTTCTTCATCCCTTTAATATAATAATCGAGCAGCCGCTGACGCGTCTCTTCATCGAGACGGAAATAGGGGTCCCACAGAATGGATGCGATGTCGTATCCCGGTGGACCCATCCTTGCGCCCTGATAGTCGATAATCCGGGGAATATCGCCCCTGGTCACCATGATATTGCGGGACTGAAAATCCCTGTGCACGATAGTTTTTCCGAATGCATCGACCTTTACGGCAAGACTATGGAATTCCTTGTCAAGCCGACCCCGGTCGTTGATGTCAGTTCCTTTCAGCCCGGAGACAAACATCTCGATAAAATAGTTGGTTTCCCACCTGAGATGCCGGTAATCAAAAATCCTCGATTGCAGAGGGGGACAGTCGGAGACATTCTTTGTTGCGGAGGTATGCAACAATACCAGGGTGTCGATAACCCTCCGGTAAAGTTTCTCTATTGTTTCTGGAGACTTTCTGCATTTAAGCCATGAATAGAGGGTAATATCTCCGAGGTCTTCAAACAGCGAGTATAAAGCCATACCGTCCGGATCTTTATTAAAACAGGGCGGACAGGTGTTTTCATGATTCAGACTTAACATTTCGGGGACGGGCAGGGAATATTTTCTGAAAAATTGTGTGTATATAATATGCCTCTGGTAATCGGGGTCGGTCTTCGGGCATTCCATCAGAACAGTCGTCTTTCCCTTGTCCCTGACCCTGTAGTATCTCCTGTCAGAGCCGCCGCCGCCTATTAATACCGTCTCCGCTTTCTCTGAAAAACAGGATAGTATATGGTCCGGGGGGGAGATGCCGTTAATTATGCCCGATGCTCCGGCCGGCACTCTGAATCCAGGCCCAACAATAATATTTTCGAGATATTCACCTTCAGCTATTCCGGAGCCCGGAAGGATGATGCAGTTATTAAGATATGCCTCGCCCTGAATTTCGCAGTCTCTTTCCAATACGGCATAGCCTTCAATCTCTGCCTTGCCGCAGTCTGCTGAGGGGTGAATATAAAGGGTCTCCCCGTCCCTTTCTAATGCCCCGAAGATTGCATCGGAGTAAGCCCCGGGCGTACCGATATCATTCCACTCACAGCCGGCAAAATCCACTGTTCCGATCGTATAACCGGCGGATAAGGCCCTCTGCCAGGCATGAACCACGCTGGAAATACCTTCCGGCAGAAACTCCAGAAACTCCGGAGAATATACGGCGATGCCTGTAAATGCCGACAGGCTCGATGTTTCGTGATCAGGGAGGTCTGTCGGCCGGATTGATTTCAACCGGCCCCTGTCATCTATCAGCATGTTGTTGAATTTTTGATGGTTGTGGACGGCGAGTGTTGCCAAATCACCTGATGAGAGGTGTCTTTCTATTAATATTTCGAGGCTGATATCCGAAAAAATATCCGAGTTATGTACAAGAAATACGGATTTACGCAGCAGTTGCTCCGCGTTTTTTAATGCGCCGCCGGTATCAAGCGCCCGGGCTTCATGAAAAAGTCTGACTTTTCCAGCATATGGTGAACCATCCACCCAGTCTCTGATCATCTCCCATTTATGGTGCATATTAATGCCGACACGATTGAGAGGGACCCCGAAGACCTTTTCGAGCACTTTTTCAAGGATGGGCTTGCCAAGGACCGGCAGCAATGATTTCGGAATGTAATTGGTTATCGGCCGGAGTCTCTCGCCGGAGCCTGCCGCTAAAATGAATACATTAATCCCCTTCATCGGTATAGAAGATATTTTTTTCTGAATTTTTTGTCAAACTCTCTTAGTTCGGCGTTCCACCAGGCCTCCATCTTACTTAATTCGGTCCCCATTGTTATCTCTTCCCGCAATCTGTCCGTGCCGGAGAGTATATCTATAGGCAGGAGATTTTCTTCATACTCATAAGGTGGATTTTTCCAGGCAAAGATGCCGGGATAAAGGTCATGTACAGCTTTCAATATGGCTACGGCTGTTTTAAAAGGCTTATACTTCTCCCTGTTAATAACATGGATCTGGGCGCCGCCGCAGAGCTTTCCGGCATATTTCTGGAACGTTGGCATAAAGTATAACGGCCTAAAGACAGCCCCGGGCAATCTGAACTCCCCCAGCCGCTTCACCAGGTCCTCGGGATCGACAAATGGTGCGCCGAATATCTCGAACGGCCTTGTGGTCCCGCGTCCCTCACTCAGATTAGTTCCCTCAAGGAGGCAGACACCCGGATAAACCGTAGACGTTTCGATCGTCGGCATGTTTGGAGAGGGTGGGATCCATGGAAGGCCTGTATCATCGAACCACATCGCGCGTTTCCAGCCCTTCATCGGGACCACATGAAGTCTCAGGTCCGGATAGAATACATCTTGCAGATAAAGTGCTATTTCTCCGATCGTCATCCCATGACGGACGGGAAGCCGGTGCAGTCCCACAAAAGAAGCGTATTCCGGCTTAAGAACCGGCCCCTCGACTATATGCCCGCCGATCGGATTCGGCCTGTCAAGCACAACTATCGTTTTTCCCAATGCCAGGCATGACTGCATGGCAAGCGCCAGCGTCCAGATAAAGGTATAAAAGCGGGCGCCGGTATCCTGCAGATCGACTACCATAACATCCATGCCTTTGAGCATCCGGGGGTCCGGCTTTCTGGTTTTTCCGTAAAGGCTGAAGACCCGGATTCCTGTTTTATGGTCGCGATATCCTTCCCACTCGATCATATTGTCCTGGGTTTCGCCCTTTATACCATGCTGGGGGCCGAAAAATGCCTTTACCCGGAACTTTTTTGATCTCAAAAAGATATCCGAGGCATGCCTGACCCGGCTGTCCATGGATGCGGGATGGACCAGGAGTCCTATCTGTGCGCCCTGAAGGTCTTTTGGCCACGATCTTTCGAGGAGATCCAGTCCTGTCTTCACTTTACCGCGCAATTAAGAGTTCCTTCCGACGTTTTAACCCAGCAGGATGTCCCTGAGCTGCATGGTAAGCTCCTTGAGCCGCTGGTTGAAGTTATCCTCATTCAGCTCGATAAGCTTGATATCGTCCCGTTTTTTTATATCACTGATGAAACCGGTGCCCCTATGGGCGATTGAGGCGACAACAGGCTTGTCCGCATTAAACCGTTCCGTGATAAGTTTGGGGAATTTTCGGGACTGACATTCCATTTTCGTGATCCCGTCGAAGATATATAACCCTGTCTTTTTCTCTCTTGCGAATATATTCTCAAGAAATTCATCAAAGCCTTTAATGTCGACCTTGTATTTCCCGACGACATACCGGCTTTTCAGTGCAATGCTTGCAAGGATCCTGCTGTCACCGTAAGAACTGACAAGCTCAAAGCCCGTTTTGACGCCGTTTTCCACGATTTCGGACGTATAAAATCCGACCGGATTAAACTCCTTGAAGATTTCAAAGAGTTTTTTAATTATAGTTGTCTTCCCAGAGCCAGGTGCTCCTGTAATTAAAATATTCTTCATCCCAATAAGATATCTAAAAGCCTGTCGAATTCTTCAAGCGAGTAATATTCCAGCTCTATTTTCCCGCCTTTTCTGTTTTTATGTAAAATACGGACTTTGGTCCCTAAATGTTTAATCAGCTTTTCTTCGAGCGACAGGATCTGCGGATCTTTCGTCGGAATTGTTTTCCGTGAGTTTGAGCTTTTATTCATCAACTGCTCTGTTTCTCTCACGCTAAGACCGTTTTTAATGATTTTCCGTGCGCTTGATATCTGGACTGCTCGTTCTGAGATTGACAATAAGGCCTTAGCGTGACCCATGCTTAATGCGCCGCTGTACAGCATGGATTTAATTTCATCCGGCAACTTTAAAAGTCGCAGGTAATTAGCGACGGTGGCCCTGTCTTTCCCTACCCTGGCCGACATTTCCTCCTGTGTCAGATTAAATTCCTGCATCAGGCGGTTGAATGCCTCAGCAGTCTCTACGGGATTGAGGTCTTCACGCTGAATATTCTCTATCAGGGCGATTTCAAGGGAAGCTCCGGATGCGACGTTCTTGATCAATGCCGGGAGTTTCCGGAGTCCGGCGAGCGTTGCGGCCCTCCACCGGCGTTCACCGGTAATTAGATTAAAGGAACCGTCCCCGGTTCTGGAGACGATAATCGGCTGCAAAACCCCTTTTTCCTTTATCGACGATGAAAGCTCTTCAAGTGCCTTGGTGTCAAAAAACTTCCTCGGCTGCTGTTTGCCGGGCCGTATACGGTCAATATCTATATATAACAGCTCTTCTCCCTTTTCAGGGATGAGGGCATTAAGCCCTTTGCCTAACGCCGTTTTCATTTAATATCTCCTTTGCCAGTGCTAGATAACTCTGCGCTCCACTAGACCGGATATCATAAAGCATTACCGGCTTACCGTGGCTCGGCGCCTCGCCCAGTGCAACGTTTCTCGGTATTATCGTCTGATACACCTTATCCCCGAAATGTTTTTTAATTTCGGTTGAAACCTGATGTGACAGGCTGTTTCTTGTGTCAAACATGGTGAGTAAAATTCCTTCAATATCAAGGCCGGGATTAAACGCCCCTCTAACAAGACGCAGGGTCCTGGTCAGGAGTCCCAGACCCTCAAGTGCGTAATATTCGCATTGCACCGGCACAATGACGGATTCGGCTGCCACAAGCGCGTTTAATGTTAACAGACCGAGAGAAGGTGGGCAGTCGATGAATATATAACGATAAGTGTTTTTTACCTCTGCTAACGCAGATGCCAGAATTCTCTCGCGTTCTTCCCTGGCGACAAGCTCAATCTCTGCGCCCAGCAGGCCGAGACTGGATGGAACGAGCATCAGGTGCTCCACTGATGTTTTCATTGAGGCGTCACTGATGCCGCATGTTCCCGAAAGAACCTCGTACAATGTGTTGTCGATTCCGTCTCTCGAGATACCAAGCCCTGAAGTTGAGTTCCCCTGCGGATCAGCGTCAATAATAAGGATTTTCTCTCCCGAAAGGGCGATAGAAGCGGCAAGATTAATAGCAGTAGTTGTTTTGCCCACCCCACCTTTTTGATTGACGATAGCTAAAGTTTTATTCATAAGGATTGGACGTATTATAGCATGTTACGATTTCATGAAGCCATAAAATTCAACTTTTTTCAATTAAGGACAGTCTTTCGCCCGCAACGGGCCGGATTTCCTGCAATCCCTCGCCATTGTCCGCCCGTGATACTACCGAAAATTCCCGTCAGAGGGTCCCGTGAGTATATGCCCTGAATAATATTTCATGCTGAAAGGAACTGCTTGCCGGAATATCTCCTGGTTGTTCCACGTGGAACAATCGTTATTGTCTCCATTAATCGGGCGCTCGCAACTCATTAAAAAGGCGGGATTCCAGTCAACGGACTGCTGGACCAGAGGATAGAGACTAAACCTGCAAACAGAAGCTATTTGAGGTCAAAGATTTTAAATAGTTTGAGACTTAACGGGGTTAAGGAATACCCTTTTTTGTCATTGCTGTAAATTAGGTGCATTTCCTTGAGTTTGCGCATATTCTGCTTTACAGTGACGGCAGGCAGCTTCAGGAGGCTCTCGAGGTCCCGGGAAAACAGGGATCCCCTTGCTGATAAATTCTCGAGGGTCTTGATTATCCAGGGCGGGCGGCAACTCTCTTCCAAATTTAAAATTTTTTCTTTAATTTCAAATAGTTCTATCGGTGTTACACTTCCCTTAAGCTTTTTACTGTCTTCAATATCCTCGCCCACATACTCAAACTCAACCATTACAGCCGATTCCGCCTTGAAGTCCACCTTTCTCTTCGCTGACGCTTCATATTCGCCCTTGAACTGATGGATGCTCCTGCAGCCGCACTTTTTTATATCGTCGACCGTTATTTCAGCAAGCTTTATGAAATTTACATCGATTATCTTCACCAGTCCAAGGTTATATGATCTGTATAGCTTATTGATCTGTACCGTAAGAGTATCCCAGTCCCTGAAGGATAAGGTGATTGTACCGGCCTTTATTGCTTCATGATATTTTAGCGCAAATGGAAGCATTGCTAATAATTTTCCCCGAATATAAGATAAGACATCTTTATTATTTTACCTGAAAACAACAAAAAAATGAAGTGAAATCGAGTTAACAGGTGTATTTTTCGGAACGATTGCTTTACAGGCTGACCTTCCAGCACTAATTAGAGTCTGTTTATAAATTGCCATTTTTTATTTTTGTCCATGCCCGAAGCCTGCCCTCGAGTCCGATCGGAGGTCTCGGGCATCCAGAACTTACTGGAAAGACTGGATTCTCGATGTAAGTCTTCGCGGGAGTCGCTTCGACCGGCTCAAAGACTGCCGGAATGACAGATAGAGAGACTGACTTTATAAACAGACACTATTTAATTAAATGTGGCTCCGCCCCTTCCCCCGGTTCTTTAAGAAGCAACAGCGCAACGGATAAAGACGCATAGCGCAAAGCGCATAGCAAGAACAAAGACATAAAGAACGGAACCAAGAAATTGCGCCCCGCGATTATTTTTTTAACGGTCTGTTTCCGGCCGGCCCGATAAAAAGCATAGCGCAGAGAGCAAAGCGCATAGCGTAACGGATAAAAGAAGTTCAATGCTCAAGGCGCAAACAACAGCAAAGCGTAACAGACTAAGACGAAAAAAAAGCTCAGACAGTCTTAACCCTTGAATTGTAGTTATCCTCAATTTGCGCTCTGCGCCAAGCACGTTTCGTTCCATAAGCAGCGGTGACACCGCAGTCTGCGTCTTCAGCCAGAACGATCCATCTTATTGACCTGCTTTTTCCGTTAATATTACAATAATAACCACAACAAGTGATTAGAGATCCGGTCGGATGGAAGTCAACATTCAACTCCGGGCCGGATGATAACCGGATTACATGCTGAACTAACGGATATTAAAAAGAGAAATGGATTTAAGTCAGAAAATTGATTCGGTAAAAAAAAATCTTGAGCCGACGTATTTTGGCTTTTTTCTGCTCAGGAGCATAGTCCTTGTAGGCGGGCTTGGATGGCTCTCATTCTCGACAATTCCACCGGAAGAAAGCATTGCCGTCCTTAAAATATACTTTTATTATCTTTTCTATACTCTGTTTTTGTACGGACTTATTTTCCTCTGGCCATGGAAAGTCAGGCGTCTATATGTCATAGGCCTATTATTTGACCTGCTTTTTGTCTTTCTGCTCGTAAGTGCCACTGGTGGATTTTACAGTGACTTTTATCTCGGCTTTTATCTTCTGACCGCTCTCCATACGTTTTACTACGGACTGAATTACGGCATAGTCCTTGCCTTTGCATCATCCCTGGTGTATCTCTTCGGGGGAAAGATGGACTTCGAAGTTCTGCAGTGGACCGATTTTATGTTAAGAATATCATTTCTGTTTCTGATGGCCGTTCCTCTCGGAATACTGTCCGACAAGCTAAAAAAAGATAAGATGCAGATAGAAGCGCTCAATCGTGAACTTGAAAAATCCATGGCTTCCCTGCGGCAGACACAGAAAAGACTTGTAGAGGTCGAAAAATTCTCCGCCTTAGGGAGATTGACGGCGGATGTCGCGCATGAAATCCGGAACCCGCTTACATCTATCGGTGGTTTTGCCAGAAGACTCCGGGAGAATCTTGCGGACGGCTCAAAGGAACGGATTTATGCCGACCTGATCGTTACCGAATCAATTAAATTAGAGCAGACATTAAGGGATGTCCTGATATTCTCAAGGGGGGCCGGGATACAGTGCGTGCTTCTCACAGCGGAGAGCGTTATTGATTAATACCTTGACGTGGCGGTTATTTTAAAGAGTACCGATGTCAGTATAAAAAAAGAATACGGTGCCGCCCCGTTAAAGGCCCTGATTGATAAAGAACAATTAAAGCAGGTCTTAAATAATCTCATTATAAATGCACTGGACGCCATGTCCGGGCAAGGACCTATCACACTGAGAACAAGGATAGAGCGCCTGAATGAGATTCAATATATTGTTATTGATGTCGAGGACACCGGATCGGGGATACCGGATGATAAACTCGGCATAATTTTCGAGCCGTTTTATTCTACCAAAAGCATCGGCGCCGGTACCGGCCTTGGTCTGGCGATATGCAAAAAAATCATGGATGAACATAACGGATTAATAAAAGTCAGGAGCAAATTAAATGAAGGAAGTACATTCAGCCTATATTTTCCCCTTCAATCGGAAGAAGACAAAGACAAGATAAAATGCTGGCAATTCATGGAATGCGGCATCGAAAGCGACAGTGAAATGACATGCGGCGCTTATCCTGATTTCGGACGGATGTGCTGGGCTGTCGCCGGCACTTTCTGTGAAAAGAAGGTCCAGGGCAAATACGCCCAGAAAATAACCGACTGTAGTAAATGCGATTTCTTTCGGGCGCTGACTGCCGGAAAGTCCGGCCAGGCCCGCCTTTTAAAGTCATGATTGCATTTTTTGAGTCAAATAATTTAAAGTGAAAATAATCGCTTTTCGGCGCTGCAAGGCGATCGCAAAGGGTGAAACGCCCTATTTATCATGAGATTAAGAAGACAAAGCCATGAAATTCGATTCAGCACATCTGTCCTGCTTACCCTGGCGGTTTCCATGGCCTTATATGCTTTTTCATCACCTGCCTTTGCGGAAAGCTGCCAATTGCGAGAGAGCAGGGATAGCATCCTTTATTCATACCTTTCGGCCACCGGCGTTGATGCCCGGGCGAAAACGCTTGACGCAAAAAAACAGAGGGATGTCAGCGAGATCAAGGTAATCATGTATATGACGGACTGGTGCCCTTATTGCAAAAAGGCGCGGGAATATCTTGTTTCTACCGGCGTTAACCTGATCGAATATAATATTGATAAGGATAGAGACAGGCGGCAAGAGATGAGGAACAAGAGCGGATCGGGGGCGGTGCCCGTTATTGATATTGAAGGGATAATAATAAGAGGGTACAATCTCCGGGCTATCAGCGCCGCTATTATGAGCAGAAGGAATTCGGTTGATTTAGTGCCGGCTCCGTATGCATCTTCCGCCAATATAAGTATAAATCGCATTTCGATGAAGACATGAACCTGCCCCGTTCTGTAAACGGGGATGCAACATGTTTGTTTTCATCTCTTCCCCTTTTACTAAAAGGAGGAAATAACAGGCGGTTAATCTTTTTTGAAGCACTGCCTTCCAGGCCGGGAGCTTCACTTATTAATGTCATACAACACACAGCGAATTTATCAACCAGGAGGATAGATGAGAGGTTTTTCGAATAAAAGAAGCAGTAAAAACAGGATAAAAAAGTATTGCCGGATTCTTTTTGTTTCAGGTGTTATCGCCATGTCTGTTTATGCGGCCGATAAACTCTATTTTATTCCGGCGCCAGTGGTTGAGGGTATCAATGCCTTCACATCTCTGCCGGTGGACAAAACAGTTACACTAAGCACCAGGAACCTGAAGTTCCTGAATATATTTATAAATCAGGACATAAGGAAGATTGAACTCGTACGGGATTTTCCCGATGGAGATGAAAAAACATATACGATACAGATAAAACCGAAAGAACTCGGGCTACGCAATGGCCCCGCCAGGGTTGTTATTAAAGCGGAATCAGGCATATTAAAAAAAATTGACTACGAGATTAACGCCATGGTTGATACAGTGCCGCCTTCTCTCGAGATAATAAACGCGCCGTCCGTGGTCGATCAGGGCAGTGGCGGCTTTGCACTGCTCAGAGCTGAAGATGCGGAATCAGTAACGGTCAAGCTGGGAGGTTATTCCTTTAAAGGTTTTAAAGCACCATCCGTTTCAGGTCGGGACGCCGCCGTGGCTCCAGGCGCCCGCGACAGACCCGCTTCCACCTATTTCGTCTTCTTCCCCGCGCCGATTGATATAAAGGGTGACAGTGTTTTTTACGCCGTTGCCGAGGATGCCGCCGGTAACCGGGTTGTAAAAACCCTGCCGACAAGACTGAAAACAAAGAGGTTTAAAAGGTCTTCAATGAACATTAGTGATTCCTTTATCAACAAGGTTGTTTTGCCGCTTCTGGATAAGACTGATATCCATGACCCGGTCAGCGCCTTTAAGGAAGTGAATGCACAACAGAGGGAGAAGAGCGCGAAAAGGCTTATCGAAATTGCCGGTAAGACCGGCCCGGAGATTCTATGGAAGGGCCCTTTTCTCCAGTTAAAAAATAGTAAGGTGATGGCAGGATACGGCGACAAAAGGACATATTTATACAAAGGGAAAAAGATCAGCAGGAGCATTCATCTCGGATATGACCTTGCCTCTCTGGCGAACGCGCCGGTTGAGGCATCTAATACGGGGATTGTCGTTTTCGCCGGAGACCTCGGTATTTATGGAAACGCCGTAATAATAGACCATGGTCTCGGACTGATGAGCCTTTATGGGCATCTCTCATCCATAACCGTTGAAGAAGGGCGGAAGATTGAAAAAGGTGAGATAATCGGCAGAACGGGTTCCACCGGGCTTGCCGGCGGCGACCATCTGCATTTCAGCATACTTTTACACGGCTACCAGGTTTCTCCCTTATACTGGTGGGATTCTCACTGGATTAAAGTTAATCTGACCGATAACTTCAAGCCATAAATGTTTATGGCTGGGTACCTTTTTTATCGCAAAATATTGCCTGAATATGTCTCTAAGACCATATGCCGGGACCCTTTCCGACAGTGACATGGGTTTTCTTTTTAATATAGGGGCTTCGGGTATTCAGAAAGCATTGAAAACACTGGATTCTCGATGTAAGTCCTCGCGAGAGTCGCGTCGACCCGCTCAAAAGACCAAGGGAATGACAGAGGTGTTGACCACGGGAATGGCTAAGAGAATGACCGCGATAAATCAGGAGATAAATGCTGAATATATACCCACAGATAAGCCTTAATATATAACGTTATTAAAGATTGCAGCTTTTGGTTTATGAAGAAATGAGCTTGAATACCCCATTTTGTAAACGGGGGAATAATAGGTAGTTAATCTTTTTTGAAACCCCGCCTTGTAGGCGGGGAGCTTCACTATGTAAAATATACTGTTTATGCTTAATACGGATAAAAAAAGACCGTTAACTAACGATCTGGAGAGGGCCGAGAAATTGAGGAAGGTCATCGATCTGCTCCATGAGGCGAATAAAAGCGTCCCTGTAATAGTGGAAGGCAAAAAAGACGCAGTTGCCCTGAAGCAGCTCGGGCTCTCGGGAGAGATGATAATCCTTCACAGGGGAAAGGGCCTGTATGAATTTTGTGAGGATATTGCCGGGCGCTTTGCAAAGGTGATTCTCCTGATGGACTGGGATACCAGAGGAGAAAGACTTTATAAATCCATAAGCGAAAGCCTGGTTGGACACTGGGAAGAATTCGCATCCCTCAGGGAGATTTTAAAGATACTCTGCCGGAAGGACATAAACGATATAGAAGGGATACCCAAACTACTTTCGAGGCTGGAGGGAAATGAACACACTCGGCAGGGAGGGTGAAGAGCTTGCGGTTGAATTCTGCAAAAAAAAGGGCTACAGGATCCTGGAGAAAAACTACAGGACCGTCTTCGGAGAAATCGATATTATTGCCATGGATAAAGGTGTAATTGTTTTTATAGAGGTTAAGACAAGGGCTGATATGGCGTTCGGATATCCTTTCGAAGCCGTAACCCGGAGAAAAAGAGAGAAGATCAGGAAAGTGGCGCTCTCTTTTTTGAAGAGATTCAGGAAAGAGCTTCCAGCCAGATTTGATGTGCTGAGTATTAATATCCATGGCGGCAGAAAGCAGATCGAGCATATAAAAGATGCCTTCGAGGTTGAAAATCCGTAACCGGTAACAGTTCCATTCCCGGCTCCAGCCGGCAGCGATGTCAGGGCGCTTTCCACTGGGATGTGGCTGACAAGGCTTAACTGTAAAATCACTGAAGTCCGTCCCATCCTTCCTCGAACGCATGAAACAAAGTGGTCTGTCCCAGGCATGCAAATCCTCTCCCCGCTCCTGCCCGGTCTTTTGCCGGAGATAATCGTCATTTTTGGCATTAAAATTGCATAATTGCAAGGCGATATATTAAACAAGGACCATTTTATGACATATAACTTTAAGAGAATATTCGACCATACCGTAAAAACCATGAAAACTTTTTATACAACGGGTATACGTATAGATTACAAAACATTATGCGGATATATGTTAAACATCAATCAGAGTCAGGACTTTGAAAGTTTACTGGATGGGGTTGCAAGGTGTTTAAAAGAGCTTCTGGGCTATGAATTAATAGGGTTTGTAATTAAGAATGGCGAAACAATAGACGCCTTGATAGATTCCCCGGTCAGCAACAGGTCTTTTTTCGGAATTATCGAAGAAGATTTTTTTAGTCAAAATATTGACTATACAGTACACCATTTTGATAATGCCTCGCCGGTCCAGGACCAGGATACAGCGGCTTTTAAACTCAAGAATCTCCTTTCTTACAAGCTTACCGGAAATCATTATGATGCAAGAATTTATATCATACCCAGGCAAAAATTACTCAATTACCAATGTGAAACAATAAATATCGTAATAAGAACAATAGGCATTGCTTTAGAAAATCATATAAATATGAAAAAACTTGAAAATGCGGCAACTATTGACCCACTGACAAACTGCTATAACAGGCGGGCCTTAAATCGCTACATAGAACATGATATAGCAAAGGCCCGGAGACACAAAACCGACCTCTCTGTTATCATGTTCGACCTGGACTACTTCAAGAAAACTAATGACGCGTATGGACACCTGGCTGGTGACAATGTCTTGCAGGAGGTATCAAAAACAGTGCAGTCCAAAATCAGGAAGAGCGATTACCTCGCGCGTTACGGGGGAGAAGAATTTATTCTGGTTCTCCCGAATACAAAATTTTCCAGTTCTATAGAACTGGCTGAAAAGCTCAGGAACAAAATTGAGAATTTCACGTTACGTCTGGACAATTACATAATAAATACAACGATAAGTCTCGGCGTGGCGACTTTAAGAAGCGGCATAGACAGAGACGGACTGATGATGGAGGCGGACAAAATGCTATATATGGCCAAAGCGAACGGAAGAAATATAGTCATGCCAAACACAAGGGTATACGCGACAAATATCTTCTGATGGGGTCTAATCCGACATTTCCTCTAAGTCACACCAGTTGTCATCGCATTCCAGAGAATGTTCAAGCCAGTCATAGGCCGTAAGTATACGCTGCTCCATATCTCTCCGTTACGGCGACAGACTGTGAGGCGCGGTATATTCAGACTTTCCTGAAGCTGAATTTTTATCAGGAATAGACTCCAGGCCTGAAGCTATAACCTTGCCCGAAACTGTATCAAGAACTTCGGCATCCACGCCGTTTGTTACTACCGTCAGAGGTATCTGGTACGGCTCAACAATGCGGGCTGCCGCAAGCGCGGGCCGTTCGCGTGTAACAATAGAGCCCGGACCGTACCTGATCGCGATAACACTTCTGCCGTCAATCCGCACTATAAAATCAACCATGGATAGGACCTTTTTGCCTTCAATGACCATCTCAATCCGGCGTTTCACCTGAATGTCTTTTCTGGAATACCCCTTTTTTTCGACAAGAAAACGCGCAAGCTTCTGACGAAATCGTTCATCGTCCGTATCCGTAATCATACGTCCCGTTATAAAATCCACTGCCTTCCCTAATATTCTCCTGTGACCCAAATCAACCTCGATATGATTGAATTAATATAATAATCTCATTATATTGAAACATTTTTATGAATAACGGACCGCTGACTGTAAGCAGACCGTCCAACAAGGTTTTCCATGCCAACGCCTGCGCTAGATCGCATTTCCCGGCAGGGACCGCCCAGTGCTTTTAAGTCTGTTTCAATTAAAAACCCCTTTGATATGCGATAGAATTTTCAGGCAAGAAGCGGCATACGTATATTTAAGGGCCGCCCGTGCGCCTTTTTTTGTGAGGGCCGCCCTGCCTGAATCGTCGTTCAGGTATTCTTCGATCAACCCGCGCAGTTCCGCCGGTGTATCGTATGTAATCACGCTGTTGTCAAGTAATTTATTCATTCCTGGAACATTGTCGGAGATAACAAATCCTCCGCTCGCAAGGCCGTCAAGAACCCTGGGATTGAGGAACCCTTCCCTGCGCATGTCTTCATGGTGGTCATTAAGAATAATTTTTGAGGCGGCATAAAGCTGATTGAGTTTCCTGTTTTCGTAATAATCTCCGGCAAACCATTCATCCGGGACCAGCCCTCTCCAGCCCCAGCCCCATATTTTAATATTATACGGAAGCATTCCCATATCTCTGATAATCTTTCTCGCCAGATTTCGCTTTGTATTGCCTACAAAGACGATATCATATACCTTTCTCATTTTCAACAGTGTCATGTTTGTGGGTATCATCATCGTCTCGGCGTCAAACCCCATCCCGGTGATCTTCTGCGTGAAATGTTCCGAGATGCAGTATATCTTCCGGTACTTGCCGAGAATTGCTGGAGTAATCCAGTCGGGGTGGCTGTGTATCCATAATATGTTATAAGTGTCCGAAGGCAGGTCCAGGACCGGCTCGCCAAAGAGATGGAGCAGTATTCAGGGCCTGGAATGGTCAACGGGGTAGCCGAGCTTTACGAATTCCCCCGCCAGGTTCTCCTTCAACCAATAATCTCCCCAGACCCTCCGTTCCGGCAGATCATAAAAGTCCGAGTAAGCGATTATGCCGATCGGGGGCGATAATGACAAATCCGTGGCCATTTATAGCTTATCCACCACTGCCGGGTCAGCCGCGAACAGGGGCCTTTATTTCCCGTGCTCGTCCGGCTTCTGAATGCAATTCATCCATACAAGATTAAAGATGTCCCCATATGCCTTAAGATAACTCTTCTTCGTTCCTTCCGGATTTTCATTTTTGATATAGCGTTTAAACTGCCTGGTAACATAATCAAGGACCTTTTTCTTCTGACCGGTGGCGAAGGGAAACACACACCCGCTCATCACATATTTGCCGTCAAGGTGTCAAAGCCTTGTCGCGAATATGTCCCCCCTGTTAATGCCTTTCGACAGGATTTTATCTTTCATATCATATTCGCCGTCCTGAAGCAGGTCCCTGAGAATGACCCTCTTGTCCCTGGAGACGGATACGACCTCGTAAAGACTCAGCATGGAATACTTAATCTTATTCAGGACATTCAGTTCATCATCGGTCAATTCCTTATGATTCCTGATATAAAGATCAATAAACAACTCCTTGTTATCATTGACTTTGTAGTCGAAGACAAACCAGTCTTCAAAATTCACAAAGCCGAGTTCCAGCGCGGTACCGGCGAGAAAGTCGCCCGGATACTGCTCATCCCAGAAATATTCATACGCCCGGTCTATATCATCCTTATGCTTTTCACGGGCGTAACTTATCATCGATCCCATGAGTCCTGTCTTAATCTCTGATTCTCTACCCATTTCACCTTCTCCTTTTTAGTACATTTTCTTGATTAAATAAGTTATAATTAACAATTATAAAATATGCGAGTGTGTTATGTCTGAAAAAACAACTGAAACCTTCTTATTGAGAGGTCTCCATGCTAAACGTTTTCAGCAATATTACAATTAATAAACGAGGTTCTATTGCCAGAGTCTGAATCAGTATTGTCGCCTTTGATCATTAAAGGCATAAAAATAGATGTTCCGATCATACAGGGTGGAATGGGCGTTGGGGTGTCCCTGCATCCACTTGCGAGCGCGGTTGCCAGGGAAGGGGGCGTCGGCGTTGTATCCAGCGCCTGCCTGGACAAGCTTGTAACAAAGAGGTCCGGTAAAAAGGTCGACATATATGATGCCGTATATGAAGAAATATCGCTTGCAAAGGCCGGGGGGGGGGTCGCGGGCATAAACATAATGGTCGCCCTTGTCAGGGACTATGAAGCCACCGTGCGTGGGGCCATTGACGCAGGCGCTGATATAATCATCTCAGGCGCGGGGTTGCCGTTAAGCCTGCCATCTATTCAGCCTCCAAAGGATACGGCGTTGGTGCCGATAGTATCTTCGGCTCGGGCGCTTGAGCTGATCTGCCGGAAATGGGCGAGATTTGGCTGCAGGCCGGATGCGGTTGTGCTTGAGGGCCCGCTGGCTGGTGGACATCTGGGATTCAAGATGGGCCAGATCGACCTCGAATCGAACAAAATTGAGAACCTCTTCCCGCCGGTTAAAGATATGGCAATGAAATATGGTGACTTTCCGGTCATTGTAGCGGGAGGAATTTATACACATGCCGATATAGTCAGATTTCTGGAAATGGGAGCGGACGGCGTTCAGATGGGCACAAGGTTCCTCGCGACCGACGAAAGCAGCGCTACTCCTGAATATAAAGCAGCGGTTGTAAATGCCGGGGAAGAAGATATTGTTATTGCGGATCCAGTGGAAAACCCTCCGGGTTCTCCGTGCGGATTGCCCTTCCGGGTAATAAAACAATCTCCCATGTTTGTCTCTACGCGTGAAAGGCTGAGAGAACCTAAATGCGATAAGGGATACGTACTTCTGCAAGATGACGAAGGGAAATTTACGCGTTGTCCAGCAAAAGAGAGCAATGAAAAGCATTTCTGCATCTGTAACGGCCTGCTGAGCTCCGCTGGGTATAATCAGGACAAGGAGCAGCCACTCTATACAGTGGGCACTAATGCTTACAGGATAGACAGGATAGTCCCTGTCAAGACGATCATGGATGAGCTGGTGGGCAAGTCGCTTGCCTCCACAACATAACCAGGCTGTAGCAATATTCCTTCCTTCTGAAATTATTTAATCATCGATACCTTCCGATAGGAGCGCCAATATGCTGATTATTACCGGGACTGGACGGTCAGGCACCGCAACGATGGCGAAGATGTTCGGCGGTCGCCATGAGTTCAGGGTCGATTATATCCTTGATAAATACTTCACAAAAGCGGACCCCCACTCAGACCTGTTTAGTACAATCGAAGAGCGTGTTAAGGCTGTACTGGACCTTCACCAGGGCATTGACAGCATGAGTTTTGTGGATTCATCAAACCTGTATATACATTTCATCGACGCCGTATATTTACTGAACCCATCCGCCAGGTTTATCCTTGTGGTGAGGCACGGCAAGGACTTCGCAAGGTCGGCCCTGAGCCGCGGATGGCATAAGCAGAGGTTGTTCGGTATTGTCCCCCGGTACGATGACCCCTATTACAACCAATGGGAGACGATGGGCCCTCTGCAAAGAAATGCCTGGATATGGACTTACAGGAACAGGAAGGCGGCCGACGGGTTAAGTATTCTGCCTGAAGACCGGAAGCTTATTGTGAGAATAGAGGACATTAAGGTCCGGAAAACCATCGAAATGCTCGAAGACTTTTCAGGCATAAAAATTAAAGGCGGGGGTAATAAAGCGCGGATGTGTAATACAAACCCTTCTTTTTGTTTCCCTCCCAAGGAAGAATGGACCGACGCACAGAATAGTGAATTTGATGGAATTGCCGGTAAGATGATGAAGTTCTTTAACTATGTCTGACCCGCAGTGCCGAATGTTTGCGCTACACAAACGGATTTCTGGTTTTTTCCGATAGTCTGCCGGTTTCATCGAATAAAAGTATATCGCCACTGCTATATTCAATTCCCTGGATAACCATATTTCTTGTGAGCTTGCAGTTTTCCAGCCTGCCGTTTTCGTGGAAAGCTGCCCAGTCGCCAGGACTGAACAATATGCCCTGTATGAGCATATCTTCGGCGATTACACACCTTTTGACGGAGCCATCATCGTAAAATCCTATCCATGCGCCTGATCTGCATTTGACACCGTTATATTCGATGTCCCTGCTCAGCCTGCATGCGGACAGCCTGCCGTTTTCATGAAACAGCAGGAAAGTGTCTGAGCGGACAGGGATACCGTCTATCAGTCCGTCCTCAGGCAGGCAACATCTCATCAGCCTGCAGTTTTCATGGAAATAGATCCTCATGCCGGCCCTGCATGGGATGCCGTCGATTGTTATATTCTGAACGGGCTCGCAGCTTGAGATGCAGCCGTTTTCATGCAGCCATAGCCATGAGGCTTTTCCGCATCTTATCCCGTTGACATCCTCATCATCAGCAAGGAATTTCCCCCAGACCTCACCGTTGTCATAATAAAAAATATTATCCAAACTGCTTTTAAGTCCTTCCATACTCTCTTTTTATCTTAATGGGTATACGTCGAGACTATTTTAACCCAAACCATCGCAAAACACAGCATAATGGTATTTGCAGGTCGATTTTCGTCTGCTGGAGGACCCGGGCGCTATGATACTCATTAAGCTATCTCCGGCGCATGTACGGGAAACCAGTCAACGGGTATAATCTTCCCTGCATTTACAGAAAAGCAGGACATAATGCCGGCTGCAGGGGAGTTGCTGAAATTATTTTCTCTAGAGCCTGATGGCTAAATACAAGCCCTCCCGGCTGGGCGTATTCGTGTGCGGGCGTAATTTGAAGCATGCTCCGAAATGCAGAAAATGAAATTGTATTGCAAAAAATCAAACAAACAGTTAATCTATCAAAAAAATTTCACTGGAGAGGTTATTTATGAGCAAAAAAGATTTAATTGAAAACGTGGCAAAGGCAGCGGACTTAGCAAAGGCCAAGGCTACACAAGCCGTCAACGCAGTATTCGAGAATATTTCAGCATCCCTGAAAAAAGGCAAAGACGTAACCCTTGTCGGCTTCGGCACTTTCAGTGTTACAAAAAGAAAAGCAAGAAAAGGTAGAAATCCCCAGACCGGAGAGGCCATCAAAATAAAGGCTACAAAGCTCCGAAATTTAAGGCGGGTAAAGGGCTGAAGGAAGCAGTGGCCGGCAAAAAGAAGTAATAGCAACTAACCGGCAGCTTATTTAAAGATAAGTTGTGAATGAAAAAATGTTTCCTGACATCATAAAGACATTGCCCAGGGCTGATATTCCTCTGGATGGCTTAAGCGCATACATATCCCAGGGAGATTCGCATCAGATCTTATTCATGGAATTTGAGAAGGACATTGAAATACCCGGACATTCTCATTGTGCGCAATGGGGCGTGGTCATCGCCGGAGAGATCGAATTAACCGTTAATGGCAAGAAAAAATCATACAAAAACGGAGACAGGTATTTCATACCCGAGGGAATAATACATTCCGCCGGGATAAAGGCGGGGTATTCCGACTTAACCTTCTTTGCCGATGCAGGCAGATATAAAAAGAAAAAGTTCCAAAACAGCGGATAGCTGTAAATAATATCTACCGTATTGTGATAACGGTAAAAGATATTCAAAGAACACGCAATTTTCAGGCTGACGTTCCTGGTATGAATATCGTTGACTGTGGCAAAGAAAGAAAAGCACTTAAGTCTGGACAACAAAAAATCAATTCACACCAATAAGGTAAAGAGTTCGACCCAAAGGCTGTCGGTGCAGCTCCGGGTCCCGTTTCTTACTCCTTACTCCCTTACTTTCGTTACTATGCTCTCCGCGCTATGCCTTTTTTTCATTCCCCTTTGATTATTTTAGGGATGCTTCCGAGGCTGAACGAGTTAATAATGAACGACTGTCTGAGCTTTAAGTCTTTCGTCTTTAGTCTGTTACGCTTTGCTTTTGTTTGCGCCTTAAACATTGAACTTCTTTTATCCGTTACGCTATGCTCTCTGCGCCATGCGCTTTGCTGTTGTTCATCTCCTTACTCCTTATGTCCCCATCATACAACTGGTCTCAACCATGTCGTATCATCAATATCCAACGACGGGAACAACTGATGAAACACATTGTCACCCAGTAATTTTTTTGCACCATACAAAGCCGCCGCAGCAATAATCGACAACTCCGGATAAAAATCAAAATCTTTCCCGGCAACCTTCTTACGCAAGCCAGCTATTGCTATTCGGGCAGTACCGCGAATAATTAATAATTCGGCCTGCTGATCAGCAGGGACATACTGATTCATAAATGACAAAAAATCATCTCCGGGCAATTTAATACCCGGTACGTATTTTTGCCGGATTTTTTCCCACATTGCAATATTCAGTCCGTAGGTTCCAAAGAAGAAAGTTGACAGTGGATAGCCCTTCGCCTGTTGAACACGCAAGGGCTCCGTGGTCGCCGTACCAGTGGCGCAAAGTATCCCGTTAGCGACATTGTGGCAAACACCATCCAGGCCATAATAGACAATCGCACCACTCGTCGAAGATGGGGAGTATTGTTTGTCGCCGGACGGCATAGCTGTTACGTTGTAAGGAGTAATATTATTGGCTGTACTTAAGCTTGCAGCGGCATCACCCAATGCCTGACTGGCTACGTCATGGGGGGAACCCCAGCAATACCAATACGACTCAGGGGGTGTCCACCCCTTGGGCGGGTCGGTTTGATGGTCCGGGTCAACCTTTTCAGGAAAATTGGTAACCCAGGTGTGATCAAGATTACTGACAACGGGGGTTGAGGTTTGCATCAACGGCCTCGCCCAGGCATAAAGTATTACATCAGTCATAGATTTCTCCTTCAGTTGTTATTTAATTTCACCACTGGCTTAATATAGTGTGCTACCAAAGCTTGAATCAAGTTTAAAATCTATCGTTCAGTTCAGCGAAATTAGCTCGTATAGTAAATTACGTTAAAGTTCATTTCCCTTAATGCTGTTGTTATATGTCTTTATATATACAAGTCTTGATTGAAACCTGGTTTGAGGTTGCTTTTTAAGAAAGTGTTGTGATAATCCGCCAACCATTTATAGTTGTTCAAAATATTAGGGCAGGAAGCATATTTTACCAAATTTTTATTGATTAACTCCCTGTGCTTGAATATTATTCCTTTCGTACGGCTTTCTTCAACCACTCCCAGCATTACTTTCAGGTAGTTTATGTAGTCCAGGCCGTTTTTCCTGAATATGAGTTCTGAAATATCACACTGGTCATTCTTTACGAGCATATCGTGCTCATCAAAAAACGCTTCCTTTTCTTCTAATATTTGAGAGATTTTCGGAGATAGCGCGATCATCGGATAAATTACACTTTTACTCTCAAGATTATATGCGTCAATCAGCGCAGGCCCATAAAAAGTATTTTCTGATGAAAAGAAGTCCCCTGCATGAATGCATCCACGTATTAAGGTGTCCTGAAATAACAGATGGCATTGAATCATTCCAATATTAATTATTTCGAAAAGCAATAATCCGAATGGTAGCTTTTTTATTTTGTAAAATCGTAAAGATGTGTCAGAATATGTTATAACCTTAAGATCAAATAGTTTCTTTAAATCATCAGCTTCACCAGTGACATTATAAAAGTTTTTCAAACTTCCATAGATTTCATCACAATTATTATTCTCTACTTTTTCTCCAAATCCTAGAATATCAATATAAGTTACCAGTGTTTCGCTATAATTTTTGCTTGTATTTTCCATGTTTAATTAAGCAAAGATCATTAATTAAAAGAACAAGTCGTTGTTATATAGTATGCAACAACATTCATAAGTAAGCAATGGGAATGCCAGTCGATAAAAGAATATAAGACTTTGTTTTATAAGAATTTTAGATATTTTCTGCCTGTACTCAGGAAGGAAAAAACAATAAAATATTTCTATAATCTATAAAGAAAGTTTATAGTCCCGTAGTTAGAGGCATGGCGCGCCATGCCCCTAACCCGGAACCATTTTTATGGAAAAATAAATATCTCCACTTTGCACAACATAAGAACATGAGAGGAGGTCTCATTAGCCTGACCGGGATTACCCACGCAATCCTCGAAATATATTTCAATTGGTGTCTTATATCCCAGAAACTCATGGAGCCTCACTGTGTTATAAAAATGAAAGTATCTTGCCAGACCCAAACGAGTTTCCCTAACTGTCTGGTAGTTGTGAAGATAAACTTCCGCATACTTCACTGTTCGCCATAGTCTGATTTTACTGTGGAAGGGAATCTTCGTGAATAAACAGGGGCTGGCCCCTTTGTCTTTCCTCCCTTGTCTCTCCATGTTGCCGCAAAATTCGGTCCCATTCTACTTGCAAGGCAAAATCCAAATCCACTTCTATGCCAGGAACATCCGGACGAATAAAAATAAAATGAACATTATTCCCCTCGCTCAAATCTGCCTTAAGCGACTTCACACTCGCTGATGCGCCGCTTGCCCACACAACGTTTGTGCCTTTTAATAACATGTAGCCTCTTTCCCTGTCCTGGGGAGTAATTGGGTACACAAGAGTAAGAGGGGTATAACCAAAAGCTTTTTGGTCCTCATAAAGAGTAGCACTTGCCGGGTCGGCATAATATGTCACTTTAAGCTGATTTGTTGCACATCCAGCAAGAAAAAGCAGCCCCCAAAATAGGACTTTAATGATATTTTTAATTTAATCCTTCCATTAACTTTTAGATGACTCCGTCTTCTAAAACTACGATGTAAAATTAGCTTCAGCAGGTTTTGGGACAGCGTCACCGTCAATGTAAAGGGTCATCTGCATATCTCTTTGACTCGTCCTACATCTCCACTAGCCAATCTTACTTTTATGCCATGAGGATGTGAAGGAGAATTTGTCAGGATATCCTTGACAACTCCTTCAGTTAATTTACCACTTTTTTGGTCTTGTTTTAATACTATCTTGACCTTAAGGCCTCGCGTTATATTTAATCTTTCTTTTCCATCCATAATAATAATATTATATACCCCAAACTGCTTTCATAAGTAGTCATTTTATTTTTTGAATATAACGCCTCATATTGAGGTGACGCAGAGGGGGTTTCCGACAAAAGACAAAGTCAGGGGCTTAACATTTCCCTGAAGATACCCCCAACGTGGCCAGATTGAAGCAGGAATTGAAACCTTATTAATCGTTTGTGTGATTCTGGACTCTAAGTCTTCCCAACAACCTTTGCGAATTCCCTCAGGTGTTTTATCTCTCCCATGGCAATCAGCGTATCGCCTTTCATTATATTGGTTGTAGATTTGGGATTAAATTCCATTTCGCCTGTAACCCTTTTTATTGCAACTATTATTATCCCCAGGTCTTTGCGAATTCCGCATTTGTCAAGACTGCACCCTATAAACTTTGAGTCTTCCTTAACCTTGATCTCTTCTATCTGAAGCTCAAGGTTACCGCTTTTGGTCGCAAATTCCAGGAAGTCCACAACAGCAGGTTTCAGCGCTGTGTGGGCGATTCTTATACCGCCTATATAATAAGGAGATATAACACTGTCCGCGCCTGCCCTCAGAAGTTTTCTTTCAACTCCGTCCTCGCTTGCCCTTGCAACTATTGAAAGCTTGGGGTTGAGTTCCCTCGCGGACAGTACGGCATACAGGTTATCGGCATCCGATGAAAGGACATAGATAAGGCCACGTGCCTTTTCTATTCCGGCCGCTTTTAAAACAGCATCCTGGGTGGAATCACCCTGTAAGGCGAGCATATCCGTATCCATTGAAGCAAGTATTTCAGGGGATTTTTCAACGACCACAAAAGGTGCATGGTTGTGTCTCATTTCATTGGCGACAATCTTGCCCATTCTGCCATACCCGCATATTATATAATGGTTTTTAATCTCCGCAATTTTTTTAATCAATTTTCTCCTCCCGAATATCTCTCTTATTTCTCCTTCAATAATTATTCTTGCCCCCGCCCCAAGCGCATAAAACATGGTGCCGACGCCCGAAAGCACAAGGATGATTGTAAAAGTCCTTCCCGGTGTTGAGAGCTCGTGAATTTCTTCGTAACCGACAGTTGAAAGAGTGATGACAGTCATGTAAAGGGCATCGAAGATATTCCATTTCTCTATAACGGAATAACCTATTGTGCCAAAAGAAATGACTCCGAGAACCAGTGCTGTTATAACTGCTATACGCCTTTTGAGTAACACAATCAATTATAAATTATTCCGGCTAAATTATTCCGATTCCTGATTTCCTCCTCTGTTTTCTATATATAGATTCCCATTTTGGGCGCGGATTATTCGGAGGCGCGCCCGAACGCATCATGGCCGCGGATGACAGCCTTATGCCGATCACTGCGTCAGGCAGTGCCGCTGCCGCAACATCCAGTCATGGGCTGCTCTGCTATACGGGATGCCCCTGACCTGCTCATTAAGAAGAGAAGAATGAGGCCGGAGGATGCCCGGACGTGGAGATACTTGCCGGGGACGGTGCCGCTCTATGGCTTGGGGCTTGCCTCCTTTATTATGCGTTCCACATCATCTCTGTCCAGAACCTCCTCTTTTATAAGAGCCCCTGCTAAATTATCAAGGACATGCCTTTTATCTGCCAATATCTCTTCTGCCTTTGATTCTGCATCGGTTATTAACTTTCGTATCTCCTGGTCCATAAGCCATGTCATTTCCTCACTGAAACGTTTGGGCTGGGCAAGTTCTCTTCCTAAAAATGGATGTTCTTCTCCCCTTCCAAGGTTTAAAGGACCGACTTTATCACTCATACCCCACTGAGCTACCATCTTCTCTGCAAGAGAAGTCGCTTCTTTCAGATCATTCTGCGCGCCTGTACTCACGTCATTAAAGACGATCTTCTCAGCAACTCTTCCGGCAAGAGCTACGCTTAATTTGTCCATAAGGTACGCCTTGGGATAATAATGCCTGTCTTCTTCAGGCAGAAGCTGCGTTATCCCCATAGCCATTCCGCGCGGCAGGATGCTGACTTTGTGGATAGGGTCGGTATCAGGCAGTTCCGAGGCAGCAAGGGCATGTCCTGCCTCGTGGTAGGCTGTTATCCGTTTTTCCATATCGCTGATGGTTTCTTCTCTTACGGAACCCATCAGGATTTTATCCTTCGCCTCTTCAAAATCAGTCGTATCTATTCTGTCTTTTTTCTTTCTTACCGCAGTAAGGGCAGCCTAATTCGCGAGGTTTTCGAGATCAGCACCTGTCATACCGGGAGTCCCTTTTGCTATGCTCTCAAGGTCAATATCGTCCGCCAGTATCTTGTTCCTCACGTGGACATCGAGAATGGCTTTGCGGTCTTTCCACCCCGGCCTGTCAATAACGATAAGCCTGTCAAAACGGCCCGGCCTGAGAAGTGCGGGGTCAAGGACATCCGGCCTGTTTGTTGCCGCCAGAACAATTACTTCTTCGTGAGGCTCAAATCCATCAAGTTCACTTAAAAGCTGATTCAGCGTCTGTTCCCTTTCATCATGTCCACCTCCAAGGCCTGTTCCACGGGTGCGCCCGACAGAATCAAGCTCGTCAATAAAAATTATACTCGGCTGAGAGGCTTTTGCCTTCTGGAACATGTCCCTGACACGGGCGGCCCCTACCCCTACAAACATCTCTATAAACTCAGACGCACTGATGCTGTAAAAAGGAACACCTGCTTCACCTGCTACCGAGCGCGCAAGAAGAGTTTTCCCTGTGCCGGGAGGACCGACCAAAAGCACCCCCCTGGGGATTTTTGCCCCAAGTTTCCTGTACTCAGCAGGATTCCTCAGAAACTCTACTGTTTCCCACAGTTCCTGTTTCACATTTTGCATCCCGGCCACATCCTTGAAAGTTATGGTGGATTTTCTGACATCATGAAGTTTTGCCTTGCTTGAACCGAAAGTGAAGAGCCCTCCGGGGCCTCCCTGAATCTGCCGTGACTTCCTCATTATGAACAACCAGATGCCGATAATCAAAACCCATGGCAGAATCCCGAATAAAAGCTTTTCAAAAAAGGAGACCTCCTCTGAAGGTTCAACATTTATAACTACATGCTTCTCTTCAAGTCTTGAAAGGAGTTTTTCGCCCTGGAAGGAAGGCAGAAAAGTGCGAAAGTATTTTACATCCGCGGTTTCTTTTTTACCCGGCGGACGTATTTTTATCTCTTTAACAAACTCCCCGCTGACCCGCAGATTTTTTATTGTGACGGATTTTACGTTGTCGGAGTTAAGTTGTTCAATAAACCGGCTGTAATTAATCTCATACCGTTCAGGGACTTCAGCAGTAAAGAATTGTCCCCAGAAATATAAAAAAATGACAATGAGTAAAAGGGCGATACTAAATCTCCACTGAGGGCTTTTAATCTTGTCAGTTATACTTTTGCCATTATCATATGGTGCGGAGGTCGAATCCTTCATATTGCCGACCGCTGCCCTGTTCGATTGAGAGATTTCTTCAGCTTCCGCTCTTTTTTCATCTTTCCCCCGGTCTTTTTCTCTACTTGTTTACCATATTTTAGTCTACTCCCGCCAACTCACCTGTTTCAATCTCCTTTAACCCACCTGTCTTATTATATTCATAATCAATAATCAATAATCAATCCTGCCCCGCATATCGATACGGGGTGCGCTGAGGATTACGGTTTCCATAATCCTGATGGCTTGCGGTTCTGTTGTATTTTGCAATATTACCGGTTGATTTTAACCTGCGTCAACATCTCTCCCGTTTTCATTTCTTTCCCGATCAGGAGGCCCGGGAGGCTCCTGGTTAATCAGTCATATCGTAATCATCAAATGCTGCTATCCATAATCTCTTTTAGCTGTATAATTAGCAACATAGACATACTATTTTATTAGGTTATGTCAGTTGACAACCTATATAGTATTAAGATATGTTAGTCATATGGCAGCCAAGCTAGGTCAACTGTTGATAGCCTCTAATATTATCACTGAAGAACAGTTAAAAGAGGCTCTGAATGTCCAGAAAAAAGATGGCGGGAGACTCGGCACGAACCTTGTGACCCTGGGGTTTATTACTGAAGACAAACTTGTCGCGTTTCTGAGCAAACAATACGGCGTGCCCGCCATTAATCTGACCGAATATAAGATTGACCAGTCTATTCTGAAATTAATCTCCGCGGATATCGCAAAAAAATACCTGATTATGCCTGTTGCGAGAGTAGGGGCGACGCTTACAATTGCTATGGCGGATCCTTCAAATGTCTTTGCCATAGATGACGTGAAGTTTATGACTGGATATAATGTTGAGGTTGTTGTCTCAAGCGAATCAGCAATAATAAATACAATCTCAAGTTATTACCTCGGCAAAGGCGAAAACATGCTGGAGACATCGGTGGACGCCAGTCCGGCCACGCTCCAGGCTAAAGATTATACCTTCTCCGATGATGATCTCACCGGGAATCAGTCATTTGACTACGGCGGCCTGGATGACGCGCCGAGCGTCGATGTCGATGATTTTGACAAGATAGTCGGCAGCGCCCTCGATAATGTTGATGTACTTGAAGAGAGAGAAGACACCGAGGTCGTCAGGGATGTCGAGGCGCCGATAGTAAAGCTTGTTAACGGAATATTCGTCAATGCGATCAAGTCAGGCGCGAGTGACATTCATATAGAACCATACGAGAATTCTCTAAGGGTGAGGTACAGGGTCGACGGCGTTATGTATACGGTGATGAACCTCCCGATCAAAATAAGGGCTGCGCTGACTTCAAGAGTTAAGATTATGTCAAAGCTCGATATCGCAGAGAGGAGACTTCCGCAGGACGGCAGGATCAAGCTGAAACTCGGGAAAAAACGCGAAATAGATTTTCGTGTCTCGACTCTTCCCTGCCTTTTTGGAGAAAAAACGGTCCTGAGAATTCTGGATAAAGCAAATCTCCAGGTAGACCTTACAAAATTGGGTTTTGAGGATGCGGCGCTGAGGGATTTCATGGGGGCGCTGGACAAGCCATACGGAATGATACTTGTGACGGGTCCGACCGGGAGCGGAAAAACCACGACGCTTTATTCCGCGCTCAATCACCTGAACAAGCCGGATACCAATATAATGACCGCCGAGGACCCCGTGGAATATAATTTCATGGGAATTAACCAGGTGCAGGTCAAGGAAGAGATAGGCCTTACTTTCGCGTCCGCGCTCAGATCCTTCCTGAGGCAGGACCCCGACATTATAATGGTTGGAGAGATTCGTGATTTTGAGACGGCCGAGATTGGAGTAAAGGCCGCGCTTACAGGCCACCTTGTTCTGAGTACTCTGCACACTAATGATGCCCCAAGTACTATCAGCCGACTGCTGAATATGGGTATTGAGCCTTTTCTGGTTTCTTCCTCTGTTATCCTTATGGTTGCTCAAAGACTCGCGAGAAAACTGTGTCTGCAGTGCAGGGAAGAGGAAAAAGCGCCTGAATCAGCACTTATTAAAATCGGTTTTTCGGAAGAAGAGGCGAAGACTGTAAGATGTTATAGAGGCAAAGGCTGTCCTGCGTGCAATAATTCAGGGTATAAAGGCAGGATAGCGCTTTATGAGGTGATGCTTGTAAAGGACGAAATAAAAGAGCTGATTCTGGAAGGCGCATCTTCGGCTGAACTGAAAAAAACAGCCGTCCGACTGGGGATGAAGACCCTGAGAATGAGCGGACTGACAAAAGTGGCTGAAGGAGTAACATCCATGGAAGAGGTGCTGCGCGTAACTTTTGGTGATTAAAGGAGAAATCGATGGCGAATATATATGACCAGTTAAAGAACATGGTGGAAAAAGGGGCCTCGGACCTGCATATCACAACCGGGAGTCCGCCAAGGCTGAGAATAGACGGAAAGCTTATTCCCCTTGAACTCCCAAGTCTTACACCCGCGGACACAAAGGCGTTATGCTATAGCATATTAACTGATGCGCAGAAGTATAAATTCGAGGAAAGCAACGAACTGGATCTGTCCTTTGGAGTAAAAGGGCTGAGCAGATTCAGGGGAAATATTTTTATGCAGAGAGGGGCCGTAGCGGGTGCATTCAGGACCATACCCTTTGAAATCAGATCCTTCAATGAACTGGGACTTCCCCCGATAATAAATGACCTGGTTAAAAAACCAAGCGGGCTTATACTTGTCACCGGTCCCACGGGAAGCGGAAAATCCACTACACTGGCGGCGATGATCGATAAGATTAATTCGGAAAGATATGACCATATTATAACCATTGAAGACCCGATAGAATATCTGCACGCGCACAAGAAATCTCTTATTAACCAGAGAGAAGTCCATGCTGATACAACTTCTTTCAAGGCTGCTCTCAGGTATGTATTGAGGCAGGATCCGGATGTTGTGCTTATCGGTGAAATGAGAGACCTCGAGACGATCGAAGCGGCCCTTACAGTTTCGGAAACCGGTCATTTGACCCTTGCGACTCTTCATACAAATTCAGCCGTGCAGACAATAAACCGTATTATCGACGTCTTTCCGCCCCATCAGCAGGAGCAGATAAGGGTCCAGCTTTCCTTTGTTCTTGAAGGGGTGTTTTCCCAGCATCTGATCCCCAAAAAATCAGGTAAGGGGAGGGTGTTGACGGCGGAACTGCTTGTGCCGAACGCCGCGATAAGAAACCTGATAAGAGAAGATAAAATACACCAGATATACTCAATGATGCAGACCGGCCAGTCAAAGTTCGGGATGCAGACAATGAATCAATCTCTGCTGAATCTTTATACAAAAGGTCTTATTTTAT
Source organism: Nitrospirota bacterium (assembly GCA_024275975.1). Classification (GTDB taxonomy): domain Bacteria; phylum Nitrospirota; class Thermodesulfovibrionia; order Thermodesulfovibrionales; family UBA6898; genus JAJRYC01. Next base: position 42,940 of record JAJRYC010000026.1, read on the forward strand.
ATGAGGATGCAGTCAACAGGTCTCCAGTATCCGAAGAATTAATTACAATGCTCCAGAGGCTGTCGAGTGCGGACTCTGGCCGCAGGAGGTGATAAGCAATGGCGAATGTCTTTCAATGGTCAGGGAAAACAAGCAAGGGGATTGTCGAAACAGGAGAAACAACAGCCAATTCAAGAGAGGAGGTTATTGCCCAGTTAAGGAAGCGCAATATACTTCCTACCATTATAAAAGCAAAAGAGAAAAAGGCGCCGTTTAGCGGATTGTCGTTTGGAGGGGGCGTCAAGGACAAGGACCTTGTTGTCTTTACCAGGCAGTTCGCCACGATGATCGATGCCGGCCTTCCTCTTGTGCAGGCGCTCGAAATACTCTCCTCTCAGGTCGAAAACAAGGTGCTTGCCAAAAATCTTGTGGACATAAAAAACGATGTTGAATCAGGTTCGACATTTGCCGATGCCCTGAGGAAACATCCGAAAACATTCAGCGACCTGTATACAAACATGGTTGCCGCCGGTGAATCCGGCGGTATTCTCGATACGATCCTGAACAGGCTCGCGGCTTATATAGAAAAAACCATGAAGCTCAAGAAGCAGGTTAAGGGGGCGATGATATATCCTGCCGTGGTGACATCGGTGGCAGTTATCGTTATAGCGGTAATAATGATTTTCGTGGTGCCGACCTTTTCACAGATGTTTTCACAGTTAGGTGGAACTCTTCCCCTGCCTACGCAAATTATCCTGGGTATAAGCAACTTTATCGCGGGCATCGGTGGTTTGTTAGTCATTGCTGTAATTGTGACCATCATTGTGGCTGTGATACAGATACGAAAGACAGAGGGAGGCAAAAGGGCGACGGACGCACTGCTTTTGAAGTTGCCCATATTCGGTATCCTCCTTAAAAAAGTGTCCGTGGCCAAATTCACGAGGACACTGGGTACATTAATAAGCAGCGGTGTTCCGATACTTGACGGTCTCGAGATAACCGCCAAGACGGCAGGAAACAAAGTCATTGAATATGCCGTGATGGACGTGAGGCAGGCGGTTTCCGAAGGCAAGACAGTGGCGGAGCCACTGATGAAGGGAAAAGTGTTTCCGCCTATGGTTACCCATATGATCGCGGTTGGAGAATCGACCGGAGCGCTCGATGCGATGCTCTCTAAAATTGCCGATTTTTACGATGACGAGGTAGACAACGCGGTCGCCAACCTGACGGCTATGATGGAGCCGATGCTGATGGTCTTCCTGGGAGGGGCGGTAGGATTTATTGTAGTGGCCATGTATCTCCCGATATTCAGACTTATTACCCTGATTTAAATAAAGTTTAATGGTGGAGAATGCCCTGATTCGGAGACTAAAGGCCCTGACCGGATTCAGGGCCTTTTTTGTTACTCTCCTTCTCGGTTCGTTCTTTTTGTTTGATATACGATATTTTACTCTCCCTTATTCCAACGCGATATCCTATTTTATTGTTTTCCAGTATCTTCTGACGATTTTCTATTCCATTTTCATTCACAGGATAAAAAACCTCTATCTGTTCGCTTACACTCAATTGATCCTGGACGTTCTTTCAGAGATAGTGCTGATTTACCTTACAGGCGGAATTGAGAGCTGGTTTTCTTTCACTTTAATACTGACGGTTCTGTCTTCAAGCATCGTCCTGAATAAAAATGCAGGATATATTACAGCAAGCTTAAGCGGCATACTTTACGGCACGCTTATAGATTTGCAGTTTTATAATCTACTGCCGATAACCTATGAAAAGACAGTCCTTGAAAATGAATTCCTTTATAACATCTTTATACATATACTCTCTCTCTATGTTACGGCATATCTGGGCGGGTATATTTCGCACAGACTCGAAAGGACTGTCCTGAAGCTTGAAGAAAAAGACTCGCATCTTAAAGACCTGGAACTGTTTAATACCGAGGTGATAGAAAGTCTCCCCAGCGGTCTGTTCACAACGGACACAGCCGGCGTTGCATTAATCTTCAACCGGGCTGCCGAAGAAATAACAGGCAAAAAAAAAGGCGAGGTGATCGGCCTCGGCATAGAAACCGCCCTGCCGTTTCTCAAATTCCCGTTTAAATATATCCGCCGGGAAGAGGTGCTGGAGTTCAAAAGTGAAGATCGGAAAATCATCGGAATTACCATTTCCGTCCTTAAGGACACCCGCGGACAGGAGACAGGATTCATCGGGGTTTTTCAGGACCTGACCCAGCTCCAGAAGCTCGAAGCAGAGATGAAGCAGAAGGAAAAATGGGCGGCCATAGGTGAATTGTCGGCAAACATAGCGCATGAAATCAGGAATCCGCTCGCGTCGTTGAGGGGCTCTATCGAGATGCTTCGGGAAGACAGGATTCCGGCAAGCCACAAGTCCGAACTCATGGATATAGCATTGAAGGAGATGGAACGGCTGAACGGTATAATAACTGATTTCCTGACCTATTCCAGTCCCAGATCGCTTGATCTGCAAAGAATCGACCTGCATCTGCTCCTGAATGAGACGCTTGAACTTCTCGGTAACATTGAGCAGAGTAAGCACAATATATCAATTAAAAAAGAATTTAATGGCCCGCTTTATATTGATGTCGACCCCCAGAAATTCAAGCAGGTCTTCTGGAATCTCGGGATAAACGCGATCGAGGCGATGCAGGGGGGAGGAGAACTGACTGTATCGACGGAAAACAGTCCCGGCAGCATTAAAATCATTTTTTCAGACACAGGCGCCGGAATCTCTCCCTCTGATATAGAGAAAATTTTTTATCCCTTTTTCACTACCAAAGAGGCCGGCACCGGCCTTGGGCTCGCGATTGCTTTCAGGATCATAGAGGAGCATAACGGCAGGATTAGAGTCCGGAGCGATCCTGGAATTTATACTGCATTTGAGATTATACTACCATCCAGCATATGAAAGATTATAAGGGCAGGATACTTATCGTAGAAGACGAGAGGAGTATGAGGGAAGTACTCAGGATACTCCTCGAAGAGGAGATGTACGAGGTCACGTCCGCGCCGGACGGAGAGGCTGGCATAGAGCTTATAAAGAAAGACATCTTCGACCTGGTTATCACGGATATCAAGATGCCGAGGGCTGATGGGTTTGAAGTCCTTAAAAAGGTGAAGGAGATATCGCCTGATACCATTGTGATAATGATTACCGCTTTCGGCACCACTGAATCCGGTATCGAGGCGATGAAGCTGGGCGCTTACGACTATATCAACAAGCCGTTCAAGATTGATGAAATAAGGCTGGTGGTCAAAAAGGCGCTGGAAAAGAAAAATTTAAGCGAAGAAATCATATGTCTGAGGGAGAAGGTCCAGTCAACATACAGCCTGGAAAACATTATCGGCAAGAGTCCGAAGATGCTGGAGCTTTTTAAGCTGATCTCCCGGATCGCTCCGAGTAATTCCTCTGTGCTTATTACAGGAGAAAGCGGATCAGGGAAGGAGCTTGTAGCAACCGCGCTTCACAACCTAAGCCAGAGGAAAGACAGGAATTTTGTTACGATAAACTGCGCGACTTTTCCCGAGGGCCTGCTGGAGTCGGAACTGTTCGGCCATATGAAGGGCTCGTTTACCGGCGCGCTTTACAACAAGGCGGGTCTCTTCGAAATCGCCGACGGCGGGACTATCTTCCTTGACGAGATTTACGAGATGCCTTTATCGCTGCAGCCTAAACTTCTTCGGGTCCTCGAGAACGGGACTTTCAGGCGGGTCGGCGGCACAACCGAAGTCAAGGTCGATGTAAGGGTGATATCCGCGACAAACAGCGATATACTCGGTTCGGTCTCCTCCGGAACTTTCAGGAAGGACCTCTATTACAGGCTTAATGTTGTTCCAGTTAATATACCACCGCTCAGGGAAAGGCCCGAAGACATCCCTATGCTTATCGAACATTTCCTGAACAGGTTTTCGGCGGGCCGGAAAAAGTTTTCTCCTGAAGTATTGCGTCTTTTTATGGATTATTCCTGGAAGGGCAACGTAAGAGAACTGGAAAATATGGTTGAGCGGGTAGTCCTGCTTTCCGATAACGAAGTTATCACTCTCGATGATATCCCGGAGGAGATTTTAAAGGCCGGGGATGAACTGAAGCATCATTATGATATCGGCGATGAAGGTGTTGATCTTGAGCAGATTATAGAGAAGATGGAAAAGGACCTTCTCTTAAAGGCCCTTGAGAAATCGCGCGGAGTTAAAACAGAGGCGGCAAAGTTCCTGAGACTCTCCTTCCGCTCCTTCAGGCACAGGCTTTATAAATATGGGATAAAATAATGCCCGGACCAAGTATCTGCCGGCTGCCGCGCCTGTCTTTTTGATTCCGCCTACTGAAGTTTTCAGCTTAATTGCCCGAATCCCCGCAGGATCATCGATTTAACCGGATTGACTCCTTTTGTCCGGAGAATGTAGAGAGTTTTTTCAGAAGCAAGGCTTTTCAGGAAATCCTCCCTCGTCTTTTTTTCTGTAATCTCCGTCAACGCCCTCGCCCTTATTTTTTTGACGAAATTCAGATATTCAGTAAATTCAGGGCCGTACCATCTTTCAAGCTCTTTTCTTGCAGCCTTTGAGAGAGCAGGGGCAGCCCCGCTTGTTGAGACTGCGATAATCATATCTCCCCTCCTGACTGAAGAAGGAACGATAAAGTTGCATTGTGACGGGGTGTCAACAACATTTACGAGAGCAGGCGCGTCCCAGGCAACCTTCTTATTTATTTCGGAAGAATCTGTTGCCGCAATCACGAGAAAGGCGCCCGCAAGATCCCCTGTTTTATAGTCCCGTGCTAAATGGCCGATCTTTCTTTCCGCCTTTTTTGTCAGGAGTCTTTTGGTGAGCCGGGGGCTGACAACCGTGATGTCAGCTCCTGATCTGATCAGAGAAAATATCTTTCTTTCCGCAACCTTTCCTCCGCCGACAACCACCGTTTTTTTGCCTTCCAGGTTAAGGAATACAGGGTAATAACTCATCTCAGTACCCGGCCGGGAAAAGCTTCACCGGCTTTTTGGGCCGGCCTTTAATGAAGCAAGTTCCTTTTCAGCGTAAGGAACCAGGGAGCTGTTCGGGTAATTTTTCAGAAGGCGGTCGAGATATTCGGCGGCCTTCTCCTTCTGTCCGGATTTTCTGTGAGCAACGCCCAGATTCAGCAGCACCCGCGGCATCTTCCTGTAATCAGGAAAGGTCTTAATCAGGGTCTCAAATCGCCCGATAGCCGCTTTGTACGACTCCTTTTTCAGGTAAAATTCTCCAACGAGAAACTCATAATCCGCCATTATATTCCTGCACTTCTCGATCCTGATATTAATAATATCCCTATAAGGGTTGCGCCTGTAATCTCTGTTTAGTTTCTCGAACTCGGCTAATGCCTTCGCTGCTCCGCTGTAGCCTCTCTCGGGGCTTTCGATCTGGTTAAAATATATCATCGCGATCTGGTACTGGGCATAGGACGCATATCTGTGGCCCGGATACATCTCGATGAATTTCCTGTATTCCGCAACAGCGAGATCGGGTTCGTCTTCCCGTACATAAGTGTCGGCGATTCTGAGCTGGCTTAAAGGAGCGTATTTTTTTGATGTATCCCTGTTTTTGATCTTGATCAGAATAGCCCTTGCCTTCTCATATTCATCATTGCTTGCAAGTTCGTTCGCCTCTGCAAAAGACTTTTCCGCATCGAATACCTCTACCGGTTTGATAGAGGCTTTCCCGGAGCAGGAAGAAAGATACAGTAACAGAAAAATTATATATAAATACCTCATTATCTTCATCTGATATTAAAACGTTAAATTCTCTTTTAAGTCAAGCTGTTGGGATTTGTTGATCATCTGTCTTTGTCGTAATGTCTTTCTCCGGCCTATTGGTGTTTTTCGATAAATTTATGAATAACTTCAGAATCCCGGGCCCGAACCGCCTGAAAACCTTTTTTTGAGTTCCACGACTGTCCCGGCCACGTGCCTTCTTTTCCTGCGCGGCGGCCCGGAGTTCATAGTCTGGTATGCCTCCATGGATGTCCGGTATTCGTGACCGGTGCTTCTTTAATCTTTCAATTGTGCGAAAGTTTTCGTGATAATTGCATTTTAGCTGAAGAAGAATCCAGCGGCGGGCTCCGCCCCATCTACCCGGCTTATTTTTTGTTTTGATATGCCTATTATTAAATATTATCGACTCAGACGGCATTTGTTTCGGGTAATGCCCGGATTAACCGCCTTGCCAAAGCATCATTGAGGGTGTTATCTTTAAAAGGTGAATCTATTATCTTTTAAAAAACCCGGCAGGTACATTAACAGCGAGGTCAACTCGATTCATAAAAAAGCGCCTGTTACATTCGCGCTTGCCTTCCCGGATATGTACGAAATAGGCATGTCTCATCTCGGGCATAAGATTCTTTACGATATAATGAATAATATCCCGTATGCCTCGGCGGAGCGGGTTTTTTCTCCATGGCTGGATCTTGGAGACGCCATGAGAAAAAGCGGCGTGTTACTTTCCTCTCTTGAATCTAACCGGCCACTGAAGGACTTCGACATTGTGGGATTCAGTCTGCAGTATGAACTTTCATATACCACTGTACTGGATATGCTTGATCTTGGCGGAATCCCCCTGAGGTCCGGGGAGCGGCTGGACTCGAAAAAAAAATATCCCCTTGTTATCGCCGGAGGCCCGTGCACGGTGAACCCTTTTCCGATGTCGGCGTTTATCGATGCCTTCCTGATAGGGGACGGCGAGGAGGCGGTAACGGAAATTCTGGAGGTTTATCATGAGTGGCAAAACAGCGGCCTGAACGATAAGCATTCACTTTTAAAATCACTCGCTGAAATAGAAGGTCTGTTTGTGCCTTCGCTGGGTAAAGACAGAAGAGTAAACCGCCGGTTTATCGCTTCGCTTGAAGACGCCCCTTTTCCTGACAGCCCTGTATTGCCTTTTGTGAATATCGTTCATGACAGGGTGAATATAGAGATAGCGAGGGGATGCTCGAGGGGATGCAGGTTCTGTCAGGCAGGCATGATCTGCAGGCCGGTGCGTGAAAGGTCCCCGGAGAACATTATCGGGTTGGCGGAGAGGTCTCTGCGGAATACGGGATACGACAGTATATCGTTCACTTCTCTGAGCGCCGGCGATTATTCCTGTCTTCCCAGGCTGATGAAAGAGGTGAACAGGAGGTTCCATAAGAAGAGGATATCCATGTCGCTTCCGTCTCTCCGGGTTGCATCCGTGAACAGAGATATCCTGACTGAGATAAGGGCTGTCAGGAAGACAGGTTTTACAATTGCGCCCGAGGCTGGCACTGACAGGCTCAGGGCCGTGATAAACAAGGATTTCTCCGAAGAAACTTACGCGAACGCGCTGGAAACACTTTTCAGGGAGGGCTGGCGGAATCTTAAACTCTACTTCATGACCGGTCTTCCGACAGAGACGGACGCAGACATTGCCGCCATACCTGAAATGGTTTTTCAGGCGATCAGGACGTCAAAAAGACTTAGGGGAAGACACGTGAATATCAGCGCGGGGGTATCTCCTTTTATACCGAAACCCCATACCCCGTTTCAGTGGTCCGGCCAGAATGACCTGGCTGTACTGAGAGAAAAGAACCATTTTCTGAAAAGGGCGTTTCTGAGAAGGGGGGTGAAATTCAAGGGGCACAACGAGGAGATGTCTCTGCTTGAGGCCGTTTTTGCGCGGGGCGATGAAAGCCTTGCGGACTTGATCGAAAGCGCCTGGGCGCTTGGCTGCAGGCTGGATGCATGGACGGAGGCGTTTGATTTCGAAAAATGGAAGAAGGCCATGGATGCCACCGGAATTGAAGCGCCTGCTTTTGCCGTGAAAGAATATCAGGAAGATTCGCCCCTGCCGTGGGATAATATAAACACAGGGATATCAAGGGAATATCTCCTGAAGGAATACCGGAACGCCCTTGCGGGCATTCGTACACCGGACTGTAAAACTCAGTGCCACAACTGCGGCCTCAAATGCAAGGACGGTAAGGGTCCGGATACGGATGAAATAGCGATCGATCTTCCCGCGGCCACTGTCATTGCTTCTGAAAACGGACGGGAAGGGATTGGACCCGTCGGTTCCGCCCTCGGCTATTCATCTCCCCGTCCCGGGAATGTTAATAATCCCGCTTATGCCGACCAGGGCGCCGCCGTCAAGGTCAGACTGCGGTTTTCAAAGACCGGCAAGGCCAGATATCTTTCACATCTTGAGACGACCACTGCGATTATACGCGCGATGAGGAGGGCTGAATTCAACTTCAGATACTCCAGCGGGTTTCACCCTTCGCCGCGAATATCATTCGGTCCCGCGCTCAGGGTCGGTATTGCCGGGCTGAGAGAATATCTTGATCTGGAGCTTATCCCGCCTGTCAGGACGGAAGCCGCTCTGCGGGATTTAAACCGGACATTACCGGAGGGGTTCCACGCGGACCGGATGGACATGTTATTCAGCAGGGAAAATCACTCAATAGCTTTATAATAAGATACACATATGAGATAAAACACGGGGAATATCTGGATATCGATGGGTTCATGGATAAAAAAGAGGTTTCTGTTCAGAGGGACGATAAGCTTATCGATATCAGAAAATTAGTTGA
>JAJRYC010000027.1 GCA_024275975.1 Nitrospirota bacterium
ACGAAGACCCAAGCCGAAGTCCTATCGGCCTTTGGCCACTATGTGGATGACAGTGGGGTCTTACAACCGGTGCGCAGCTAAAGTACCGTCAATACTGGCTATGCGGCGTGGTCTAATAAGTTATCTCTTAAACTCCTGTCAGATAATCTTTGCTTTAAAATCTCCTCAGGCCAACAAGTCAGTTCATGCCGGTAGTTATCAATTTCAGTTTGATCTTCTTCAGATAAGTCAGCTACTTCTTTTCCTTTTTCAATGCAATTTTCAACGATAAATAAGCCTCTAAAATGACTGATTATATCTTCCTTTTGCCACTCAGCAAAATCAAATTCAAAAAAACAATCTAATGGGTCATTAAATCCTCTGGTAGGATCTGTGATTGCAAAAGTATTTTTCAAAATAACATCAACACAATATTTATCTATTTTTGAATAGTACAATAATTTTCCCGGGAAATCGTTTTCAGTCATATTATTTTGCTAACCAGTTAATATATATTTTTCTGTACTTTCACAGAGTCTACATGATTAAAATAACAATTGACAAGCTTCTATAACTATTTAGCTGGTTTACATGCATTTTGTAATGATAACAAGAAACCTGTCACCTGTCTGCCATCTGCACAGGCCATTAAAAAAGAATCGCGGGGCGCATTTTCTTGGTTTTGTCTTTTTGTCTTTGTTCTTGCTATGCGCTCTGCGCTATGCTTTTCAAAGAACCGGGGGAAGGGGTGGAGCCCCAGTATATTTGGATAATTCCAGAAACTATTTTGTTTACCGGGTAAGTTAAGGACTGCAGGAATGACGGACAAACAAACCGGGTTTATACGCAGAATTTAACTGCTATGATTACGCAACATCAGGGTTCAAGCTTGTTACTGCTTCATCCACCTTTACTTTCTGAGTCTCTTTTGTCCGCCGGTTCTTGATCTCAATAAGGCCCTCTTTAAGGTTTTTCGCACCGATGACCACCTGGGTGGGAATTCCGATCAGGTCGGCGTCCTTGAATTTGACACCGGCCCTTTCGTCCCGGTCATCCATTAATACCTCAATCCCTGCATCCGTTAAATCCCTGTAGAGTTTTTCCGCTGTTTCGACTGTTTTTTCATCTTTCATGTTCAGAGGGAGGATTTCGATATCAAATGGAGCGATGCTTCCGGGCCATATGATGCCGTCTTTATCATGGTTCTGCTCGATGGCTGCCGCGGCGATACGGGCGGGACCGATTCCGTAGCTGCCCATGACAACAGGCATGTCCTGCCCCTTTTCATCCAGGAAATATGCCTTTAATGCGACTGAATATTTAGTCCCGAGCTTGAATATGTTACCGATTTCGATCACACGCTCTATTGTGAGGCTACCGCCGCATTTTACGCATGAATCCCCTGAAGACGCAACATGCAGGTCATGCCATTCCGGGGTGAAATCCCGTCCGGCCTTTACTCCTTTAACGTGATAATGCGGCTTGTTTGCGCCGCTGACATATAGCCCGTCTTTCAGGCAGTTGTCGGCAACAATCCTTATTTTATGACCCATCGGGCCTATGAATCCGGCTTCAACGCCGAGTATCTCTTTTAATTCCGCTTTTTGCGCTGGTCTGTGGTCTCCGATCAATCTTGACAGTTTCTGTTCGTGAAGTTCCTGGTCTCCCCTGACCAGGGCGAGTACCGGATCGTTTCCCGAGATTACCAGAATGCTTTTTATGAAATATGAAGGAGAGAGCTTCAGAAAGTTGGATACTTCCTGCACGGTCCTTTTCTCGGGTGTATGTATTTCTTCAAACTCCCAGTCTTTTATTTCGATTTTCATGGGGACCGAGTCAGCGAGCTCGACATTCGCAGCGTACCCGCAATTGCCGCATACCGCAACATCGTCTTCCCCGGAGGGGCTGGGCGCCATGAATTCATGTGACATTGCTCCTCCCATCATGCCCGGGTCGGATTCCACCTGCATATATTCCAGGCCGCACCTTTTAAATATCCTGTGGTACGCGTCCGCGTGGAGTTGATAGTTCCTGCCGAGGGCTTCATCAGAGACATCGAAGCTGTAGCTGTCTTTCATCAGGAATTCTCTTGTACGCAGGATGCCGCTCTTCGGTCTTGCCTCGTCCCTGAGCTTGGTCTGTATCTGGTACCATACCTGGGGAAGGTCCCTGTAAGAACGTATTTCTCTTGATGCAAGCCATGTCATTATCTCTTCGTGGGTCATCCCGAGACACATGTCTCTGCCGCCCCTGTCCTTAAGGCGGAACATCTCGTCACCTATGGTGTCCCATCTGCCGGTCTGCTGCCATATCTCCGCCGGATGAAGAACGGGCATTGTTATTTCCTGGCCGCCTATGGCGTTCATTTCCTCGCGCAGTATCCTGTTGATCTTTTCCATGACCCGAGTGCAGAGGGGCAGAGAGATATAGAGTCCGGCCGCGAGTTGCCGTACATATCCCGCCCTTAGCATCAGTATATGGCTTATCGCCTCCGCGTCGGCAGGGGCCTCCCTGAGTGTCGGTATAAACATTTGAGAAAAACGCATAATATTCTCCTGTCTGAAAGTATTATAGATTAATAAATAACCTGGCGTTAGTCAAGCGCGGCATTTGCTTTGAAAAAAAGCCATTAACGTGTTAAATTACTTTAAATACAAAAATAAAAGGGGGAGATAATGCAGAAAGTTCCGCTTACACCCGAAGGCTATAAAAAATTAGAAGGAGAACTTGAAAGGCTGCTTAAGGTTGACAGGCCGAAAAACGTTCAGGCGATAGCGGAAGCACGTGCTCACGGCGATCTTTCGGAAAACGCGGAGTATCACGCGGCAAAAGAACAGCAGTCTTTTATAGTCGGCAGGATACAGGAGCTCAAAGCAAAAATTGCTCTCGCGCAGGTTATCGATCCCTCGAAAATCAAACAGTCAAAGGCTGCTTTCGGCGCGAAGGTTAAAGTGGTCGACGTCGATGAAAACGAGGAGTACCGGTTTTATCTTGTGGGACCCGATGAAGCCGACGCGAAGATCGGGAAGATATCGATCACGTCGCCGGTGGGCAGGTCCCTTATCGGTAAGGAGGTCGGCGATTCCGTAATTGTGAACGCCCCGTCGAGAAAAATCGAGTATGAGATATTAGAGATCGCCTTTGAGTAGATATTTTAGAGCGAAGATAAGAGAGAATCTCCCTTTAAACAGGAACCATAAACTTCTTACGTTAGAAACATCCAGCCCTGAAAACGAACCTCTGCCAGGCCAGTTTTATATGCTGGGAGTGAACAGGGGAGGTTACGATCCTCTTTTAAAGAGGGCGTTCAGCCTCTTCAGAAAGACTTCCGATGGTTTTCAGATACTCTACAGGATTAAAGGGAAGGGCACATCACTTCTCGGCGGTATGAAAGAGGGAGACATGATAGATATGATCGGACCCCTTGGAAGGTCATATCCCGTTCCTGAAACAGGGCGAACACCCCTTGTGATTGCCGGAGGAGTCGGGATGGCGTCGGTCTTTTCCCTGATCGAAAGCATCCCGGAAAGGTCATATGTATTTTACGGGGCGAAGTCAAAAGACGAGCTGTTCATGCTGGACGAACTCGGGGCGCTCAGCAAGGGATTATATATCAGTACGGACGATGGTTCTCTTGGTAAAAAGGGGAACATAGCAGGGGTCCTGGAAGATTTTTGGGGCCGGAAACATGAAACGGAAGACCAGTACCTGATCTACGCGTGCGGGCCGAAGCCCCTGCTTGGACTGATAGCGCGGACCGCCTCTTCACATTCAATTCAGGCGTTTGTCTCTCTCGAGGAACAGATGGCATGCGGGATAGGCGCGTGCCTGGGCTGCGCGGTCAGGGTCAAGTCTCCCGTTTCCGTGCTTCAGGGGTCTGAACAGGATTTTATATACAGGAAGGTCTGCAAAGACGGGCCGGTATTCGATGCAGCGGAAATTTTATGGTGAAGGGGATTTTCCAGAGATGAATCTTGAAGTTGAAATCGGGGGCCTGAAACTCAGGAATCCTGTAATGACCGCGTCCGGAACCTTCGGCTATGGTGAAGAATATTCCGGGTTTGTCGATCTCAATCAACTTGGCGCTATTGTGGTCAAGGGTATCTCTCTTAAGCCGATGCAGGGCAATCCCCCTCCGAGGATATCCGAGACCCCCTGCGGCATGCTGAACGCAATCGGTCTTCAGAATGTGGGGTTAGAGCTTTTTTTGAAAGAGAAACTGCCATTTTTAAGGAAATTCGATACCAGGGTTATAGTTAACATCCTCGGCAATTCACTGAAAGAATATCAGAAGATCTCGGAGGCGCTTGATGATGCGGGGGTAGATGCCATTGAACTGAATGTGTCGTGTCCGAATGTGCAACAAGGTGGAATTATGTTCGGTACCGACAGGAAGATGCTCGGCCAGCTGATCACGGGCGTGAAGAATATCGTTAAGAATACGGTTCTTATCACTAAACTGTCGCCGACTGTTTCCGATATAAAGGAATTTGCAAAGACAGCGGAAGACTCAGGCTCTGATGCGATTTCATTGATCAATACGATTCCGGGGATGTCTATTGATATCAATACCAGGAGACCCAGGCTTAAAAATATAACCGGCGGCCTGTCAGGTCCAGCGATAAGACCGGTCGCGGTGAGAATGGTTTACGAGGCATACAATGCGGTAAAGATACCGGTTATCGGTATGGGCGGTATAATGAACGCCGACGATGCAATAGAATTCTTTATCGCTGGCGCGTCCGCAATCGCTGTCGGGACCGCGAATTTCGTCAATCCCGAGGCGACAACCGGGATTCTCAGCGGGTTAATCAAGTATATGGAAAGAGAGAATATAGAGAGGATAAGTTCCTTAACCGGGTCCCTGGATATTGGATAGCCCTGTTATAACCCTGACGACGGATTTCGGATATGAAGACCCGTTCGCCGGTGTTATGAAAGGTGTAATCCTGACGATAAATCCCGAGGCAAGGATAATCGACTTGACGCATGGTATCAGACCCCATGATATAAGGGAGGCCGCGTTTACGATCGGGATGAACTATAAGTATTTCCCGGACGGCACAATCCATGTAGTCGTTGTTGACCCGGGCGTTGGATCAGGCAGAAGGCCGGTTATTATAGAGACCGGGAAACATTATTTTGTCGGGCCGGACAACGGAATATTTTCGATGGTATATAATATGGAACCCGGCGCGTACCGGGTGATTAACATATCGTCCGAACAGTATTTTCTCTCATCAAAGAGTCCTACCTTTCAGGCAAGGGATGTTTTTGCTCCTGTCGCGGCCCACATCTCAAGAGGAGTCGGACCATCAGACTTTGGTGGGCAGATTGAAGACTATACGAGAATCCTGCTGCCGGCGCCGGTTATGGTGTCTGAAGACAGGCTGAAGGGCGAGGTGATACTCATCGACCGGTTCGGTAACGCGATAACCAATTTAAGCATGGAGGAAATCAGTAAGCTTTACGATTCTAATCCCGAAGGAGTTCTGAAAATATTCTTAAAGGGGAGGGAGGTGCTTCTCCTTGGTTGTTATTCAGAGGCCCGGGACAAGGGAATATATTCGTTAATCAACAGTTCTGGATATCTGGAATTTTTTATGTATATGGGTCATGCTTCTTCGGAAAATGGTATCTCGATCGGAGATAACGCGGAGATAGTCATAACCGGAAGGACCGGACAGGCGTAACCTCTCACCCCTGTTTTACTCGCCCCCGGTAGCTCTTATTACTGAATTTTATGCACCGCCGCAAAAGCCTCCAGACAATACTTGACAATATTACTAAACTATTATAATTTATACTATGCTTAGGTTATCCACGAAAGGTCAGTATGGAGTCAGGGCGATGTTCGAGATAGCGAGTGGTTATAATTCCGGACCTATAACCATCAGGAAGATATCGGAGAAACAGGATGTATCCGTATCATACCTGGAGCAGATACTTAATCAACTTCGAAAGGCGGAGATTATAAAAAGTGTGAAGGGCCCCGGAGGCGGTTATATCCTGGCCGATACACCCGACAAAATCAGTATCGGGCGGATCCTGAGGGAACTCGAAGGCCCGGTTGCGATAACGTCATGTCTTGACCCGAAAGAGGGATGCATAAGAGTGGAAGGTTGTGTTACTCATCTCTTATGGAAATCTCTCGGGGAGAAGATTGAGAGCTTTCTCGATCACATGACGCTGAAGGACCTGCTGGAAGGAAACCAGATTGTAAATATAAAGAGGACAGGCGAAAAAAAATGACGGCTGAAAGGATATTATTTCGGCTTAATAAGTATACCGTATGAAATTTGTCGAGAACATAAAACCGGATGTAACTACCGATATCGTTTATATGATGTGCCCTATGCACCTGCTGAAACTCGAGGAGCAGATGAAAGAGCTTGGACAGGGCCAGATACTCGAAATTATGACGGACTATGACGGGGCGCTTGAAGATATACCGGAATGGTGTGGAAAGACAGGGAATGAATTTCTCGGGATGGAAGATTCAGGCGACTTTTTTAAATTTTATATAAAAAAGATGGCGAGGTAGGCTATGAAGAAATGTTATTTTGATCACGTTGCGACAAATCCCCTGCATCCCGAGGTGCTGGATGCCATGATGCCTTATTTCAGGGAGGAATTCGGCAATCCCCTCAGTGTCTATGAATATGGCGTTACGGCGAAGAATGCGATCGAAGAGGCCAGGGGGAAAGTAGCGGGGCTAATAAACTCAAAGCCTTCTGAAATCATATTTACATCGAGTGGTGCGGAGGCGAATAATTTTGCTTTACGAGGCATTGCCATTGCGAGGCAGAATGATGGTAAACATTTAATAGTCTCCCGTGTCGAGCACCACTCGGTACTGAATTCAGCAAGGTTTCTCGAAAAAAGCGGATTCACGGTAACGTATATTCCCGTGGATAAAAAGGGTTTTGTCGATCCCGATACAGTCAGGAAGGCGATAACAAAAGAGACGATACTGATATCCGTAACCCACGCCAGCAGTGAGGTGGGCACGATAGAGCCGCTGAAAGATATCGTAAAAGTGGCCAGGGAAAGAAATATTACCGTGCATTCCGATGCCGTCGCCACAACCGGAAATATTCCCGTTGATGTTAAAGACCTGGGCGTTGACCTGTTGAGTATGGCGGCGCACCAGTTTTACGGACCAAAGGGCGCGGGCGGTATTTACATAAGGCAGGGGTTGAGGATCGCCCCTCTTATATATGGGGGAATTCAGGAGTCTGGAAGAAGGGCTGGGACCGAGAACGTGCCGGCGATCGTTGGGATGGGAAAGGCCGCGGAAATGGCCGGGGCTGAAATGCAGAGCAGGATTGAATATCTGCGACCGCTCAGGGACCGCATTATCTATGTGATGTCCGGCATAAAAAATGTTTATCTCACTGGTGGAGATAAGGAAAACAGGCTGCCCGGGCATGCCAGTTTTTGCGTCGAATTTATCGAGGGGGAAGCAATGCTGCTGTTACTTGCGTCAAAAGGCATCTTTTCCGCGAGCGGTTCAGCCTGTTCATCAAAGGCATTAAAGGCGTCACCGGTGCTCCTTTCGATGGGCATACCTTCCGGCCTGGCCCAGGGTTCGATAGTTTTCAGCCTGGGTACCGGAAATACACCCGAAGATATAGATTACCTGCTGAATGAGTTTCAATTAGTGATTAAGAGACTGAGAGAAATTTCCCCGTACGCGCAAGGATGGGGAGACAAGGAGGGAGGCGCATAATGTACAGTGATAAGGTGATGGACCATTTTACGAACCCCCGGAATGTCGGTGATATGGCGGATGCCGATGGTATTGGTGAAGTCGGTAATCCAACCTGCGGAGACGCAATGAGGATTTATATCAAGGTCCGGGATGACCGGATTACGGACGCGAAATTTAAGACGTTCGGCTGCGGCGCGGCGATTGCCGTAAGCAGTATGGTGACCGAGATGGTCAAGGGCAAGACACTTGACGAGGGGCTGGCCATATCCAAAGAGGCGGTTGCGTCCGCGCTTGACGGACTTCCGGCCCAAAAAATGCATTGTTCCAACCTGGGGGCTGACGCGTTGAAAAAGGCGATTGATGATTATAAAAGCAGGCAGAATAAACAGGACCCCCAATAGCCTGGTTTAGGGCATTTTGTTCTTGGCCATAAGTCAGACCTGTATTATCCGGAAATTATCCATAAAACATGCGCAGCGGCCGGTAATGCCATAGATAACGGCTGCCTAGAGTCTGTCCATGAATTGTCATTTTTTTGTCATGCCCGAAGTCTTTAATCGGGCATCCAGAACCCACTGAAAAGACTGGATTCAGACGCGACCCTCAACAGAAACCTCGCAGAAAAGATGGCTGTGAGAAGAAAGACTATGAAGTTCAAATCTTCATTGTTGACCCCCCCCCTAAAATGTTAGAGACTCTGCTTTCAATCATTAAATATGGAAACCGGAAATTCGTATATTAAATGACATCCAAAAGCAGTAAACCATGCTAAAATATAAGCACAAGAGATGAATATAAGGAGGCACTCGCTATGAAGCAATATAAAGTTATTGTAGAAAAACATTTGGATGGATTTGTTGCTTATCCACTCGGGTTGAAGGGTGTTGTGGTAGGACAAGGAGACACTTATGAAGAAGCCCTGTTGGATGTGAAATCGGCAATCAGATTTCATATTGAAACGTTTGGCGATGAGGTGTTAGATATAGATCCGCCTATACTGGAAGCTTTTGTCGCTGAGACAGGGGTAGAAGCTTAGTGGCAAAATTCCCCATTGATACTCCAAAACAGAGGGTAAAACAGAGGGTAATTAAAGCTTTGGGGATTTTGGGTTTCCGCACGGGTTGAGAAAAAGAACATATCGCTATGGTACGAGATAACCCTGACGGAACAAGAACACCCTTAACAATGCCCAATCATCCTAAAATAAAGGCTTCTACATTAAGAACAATTTGTACACAAACCGGCATTTCTATAGACGAGTTTCTTAAAGCTTACAATAAAACTTAAGGGACAGATGCCCTGGCTCCCACTTGACAGGTTTACTACATATCAGAGGGGGAGATTTACAAATTCATGGGCTCCGTCCCGGTACCCAAACCTGAATGTGGGTAAGGATAAGTTAAGAACTGCCGGAATGACAGATAGATAGACTGAATTTATGGCGATTATGGATAACTGAGCTGGAGTCTCTGTATCGCGGTTGCCACGCCGGTCTCGTTATTGATCTCTGTAACAACCGCGGATAATATTCCTGCTCCATGGGCGGTTTCAAACCTTGCGGGCATGCCGGTCAAAAAACGCTGTATAATCTGGTTTGTCTCTATACCGATTACTGAATTTACCGGTCCGGTCATTCCCACATCGGTAATATAAGCGGTCCCGTTCGCCAGTATTTTCTCATCGGCTGTCTGAACATGCGTATGGGTTCCGAATACAGCGCTCACCTGCCCGTCGACAAAATATCCGAAAGCTATTTTCTCGGAAGTTGCTTCCGCATGTAAATCGATTATAATGATATTTGTTTCTTCCCTGATACGTTCCAGTTCCGCCCTGGCAGCCCTGAAAGGGCAGTCCAGGTTTGACATAAAAACCCTGCCAGAAAGATTTAAAACAGCAACTTTCAGGCCGGTTGGAAGAGTAAAGACCAGGCTACCATACCCGGGAGCCCCGGGAGGGTAATTCGCGGGCCTCAAAACGCGATTGTTTTTTGATATGGAATTAACAAACTCTTTTTTGTCCCATACATGATTGCCCGTGGTGATTATATGGACACCGTATCTGGATATCTCCGAGACAAGGGCTTCAGTCAGACCGAAGCCTCCCGCGATATTTTCTCCATTGGCGATTACAAGGTCGATTTTATACCTGTCCGTCAGTTTTGGAAGCAGGGCCTTAACCGTGTTTCTGCCGGTTTTCCCGACGATATCTCCGATAAAAAGTACTTTCACATGAAAAACCTCAAAACCACAATCGTCCGGGCTGCGGCCATTTACTTAGCCCGGACGCCGCGTAAAATTCATAAATATTCAGGTCGTGTAGCATGGATTATTTTGCGTACTCAACGTACCTTGATTCTCTTATGACCGTAACTTTTATCTGTCCGGGATAAGTCATCTCGGCCTCAATTTTCTGAGCAAGATCACGGGCGATCATGGATGTTACTTCATCATTCACATCGTCCGGCTTTACTATGAGCCTTATTTCCCTGCCTGCCTGAATAGCATAACATTTATCGACTCCCTCGAATGAAAGCGCTAGCTGTTCAAGCTTCTCAAGACGTTTCAGGTAATGTTCTATGCTTTCTCTTCTGACGCCCGGTCTGGCAGCGGAAAGGGCGTCTGCCGAGGCGACCAGTGCAGCCTCCACTGTGATGGGGTCGCCGTCGCCGTGATGTACCAGAATAGCGTTTGTTACTTTGTTGCTTTCACCGTATTTGCGCGCCAGGTTTGAACCGATTTCCTGGTGGGAGCCTTCTGTTTCATGATCAATCGCCTTGCCTATGTCATGGAGCAGGCCGGCCCTTTTGGCGAGCTTGGCATCCACCCTGAGCTCGCTTGCCATTATTCCGGCGAAATATGCTACTTCGCGCGAATGCTGAAGTACGTTCTGTCCATAAGAGGTCCTGTATTTAAGCCTGCCAAGGACCTTTATCAGCTCGGGATGTATGCCTGACAGACCAAGATCGAAGACGGCTTTTTCACCCTCTTCCCTTATATTCATATCAATCTCTTTTTTTACTTTTTCGACGATCTCTTCTATTCGTGTCGGGTGGATACGTCCGTCTGTAATCAGACGTTCGAGTGAAAGTCTCGCGATTTCACGCCTTACAGGGTCAAATGCCGAAAGTGTCACCATCTCCGGGGTGTCATCGACTATAAGGTCGACCCCAGTGGCGGCCTCAAGCGCTCTTATATTCCTTCCTTCCCTTCCTATAATCCTGCCTTTCATGTCATCGCTGGGGAGGGTGACGGCGGTGACGGTGGCATCGGCTACGTAATCGCTGGCATAACGCTGGATGGCGAGACCTATTATTTCCCTGGCTTTTTTGACGGCCGTCTCTTTAGCTTCATCCTCGATCCTTTTTGCCAGCTTGGCGATCTCGAATTTCGTGTCTTCCTCCGTGCGCCTGAGTAGCTCCTCTTTAGCCTCTTCAGCGGTTATCCCGGACAATTTCTCGAGAACCCGAGACTGCTCGCTGATAAGCTGGTTGGCCTGATTTTCTTTTTCAAGCAATAAACGTTCTTTTGTGTTATATTCCTTTTCCTTCCTGCTTAAATCATTTCCACGCTTTTCAAGCTGGTCGAATTTTCTCTCGATCGACTCTTCCTTCTGCCTGATTCTTTTTTCGATATGGTTCAGTTCATGACGCTGTTCCTTTAAATCTTTTTCTGCTTCTATCTTCGCCTGATATATTATATCTTTTGATTCCAGGGCAGCTTCTTTTTTAATTGATTCAGAGTCTTTCAGCGCTTCCGCAAGAATTTTTTTCCTCTCCAGTTCAACTACATTCTTCTGAATATTTAAAGCTCTCCTGTAAATAAGACTTAAAACCAGGCCAGTCAAAATTCCGGTACTGATAGCGATCAACAGATATTGAGTATCAAACATCTGGTGTGGTCCTCCTTTTTTGCAGCCTTGATTTGATAATTCTTTCATAGCCTTCCGAGGAAGGTGTGTAAAACGATTTATGTCTGCTCATGTAATCCTGTTTTACGTAATGTTTTTCATAGTCGTGAGGGTATAAATAGTCCTTGCCAGCGCCGAGTCTTTCTGCGCCGGCATAATGTGAATCCTTCAGATGGTCGGGAACCTTCTGTAAGGGTGTCTCTCTTATATTCGCGATCGCTTTCTCAATCGCGATATATGATGCGTTGCTTTTCGGCGCGGTCGCGACATATATGGCGGCCTGAGACAGAGGTATCCTTCCCTCGGGCATTCCGATCTTTTCGATCGCGGCCATTGCGGAAACAGCGACCACCAGAGCGTATGGGTCGGCATTGCCTACGTCTTCCGACGCGCATATAACAATTCTTCTGGCGATAAAAAGGGGATCCTCTCCTGATTCCAGCATCCTGGCAAGCCAGTAGACCGCGGCGTCGGGGTCGGAGCCGCGCATGCTTTTAATGAAGGCCGAAATCGTATTGTAATGGTCGTTTTCATCGTAATAAAGCGTTTTGTTCTGCAAAACGTCTTTTACGTGGCCGAGAGTGATGGCAGACCTGTTACCGTCACTGTCAATAGATGAAATAAAAGACAGTTCAAGTATGTTTAACGCCCTTCTGGCGTCACCCTCGCTTATGGATGCGATAAAATTAATGGCTTCGGTGTCGATCGTGTCATGACGTTCTCCGAGTCCGCGGTTGTCCGTAACCGCTTTTTGCAGCAGGGTTTTAATGTCGTCCCTTGAGAGGGGATCGAACTGGAAGATTAATGATCTTGAGGAGAGGGCGGGGACGAGAGAAAAGAAAGGGTTCTGCGTGGATGCCCCGATGAGGGTTAAGACGCCCGTTTCGACGTAGGGGAGAAGAGCATCCTGTTGAGTTTTGTTGAACCTGTGTATTTCATCGACAAAAAGTATTGTTTTTTCTCTTTTTTTCGATAGGGCGGCCTGCCTTATATCTTTTATCCCGGATGTAACCGCGTTGATGGAGATAAAGTCGGCACTTGTTGTTTTTGCGATAATATGAGCTAAAGCCGTTTTTCCTGAACCTGGGGGGCCGTAAAATACCACGGAGACTATTTTATTGTCCTCTATAAGCCTCCTCAGTGGCCTGTTCATGCCGACCAGATGTGATTGTCCGATGAAATCATCGAAACTGTCCGGCTGCATCCGCCATGCAAGAGGGGATGTTCTCTGTTGTGATTTAAAGAGTTCCAATTTTACCGGTCCTGAGCCGGACTACGGTCTGAAAAAGACTTTTGGGGGTGAAAATACCTTAATCTTAAAGGAAAATTTGTAATAAAAATCTATAAAAAAATCTTTTGAAACAGACTTCATCATGTTGATCATTCTATTTTCTTTCAACTTCTCCTCCAAAAGCACTAAAACCATAGCTACCGGCATAATTTTAATCCCGCCCTGCCGTGTGCATGAAGAATCAGATCCGCCACTTTTATAAGTGGGTGCCTTAAAGGCGCCTTCAGGCTTTTGCCGCGCAGGCAACATGCTCACCAACGCCTTAAGCTGGCTCCCTAAAGATCTAATTTGCCGGATCAACTTTATCATACATCACTAACAGGGCAGGTAATTGCCAAATTTTCAACTTAATATATTATATAACAGATACTGTCCAATAGAGCAAGGGAAAAATCTTTTGATATACGGACATTTATCTTGTATTGAAAGCGGTTTTTTAATAAACTATATAAATATCAATATGAAAGCTGTAATCTTAGCTGGGGGAGAAAATAGACGGTTACAAAAACAGAAAGGTCTTCTGGAGATTAATGGAAGAAGGTTCATTGAGATAATATCGGAACTGTTTCAGGATTACTTTGAGTCTGTATATATAAGCACCAATAATCCTGAGGTTTATTGGTATCTGGGACATCCCCTGATTGGCGATATAATAGACCGCAGGGGGCCGATGTCGGGAATATTCTCCGCTCTGGCCTGTTCAGGTGCTCCGGAAATTTTTGTTGCCGCGTGTGACATGCCTTTCATAAACTGCAATGTCATGGATGTAATTGCCGGGCATTATAAAGGGCAGGATGCGGTGGTGCCTGTTTATAATGGTAAGCCGCAGCCGTTACCGGCCATATATTCAGCAAAAATGATGGGCCTGATGGAAGAAAGAATAAAATCAGACAGGTGTGGTCTGACGAATTTACTGCGTGATGTAAATGCAGGCTATATTAAGGAAGAAGAGATACTTAACGCCGACCCTGACGGCAGGTCGTTTATTAATATTAATACGATGGATGACTATCAAGACGTGAGAAGTAAGACGTAAGAAGTGAGAAGTAAGAAGTGAGAAGTAAGAAGTAAGAAGTAAGAAGTAAGAAGTGAGAAGTAAGAAGTAAGAAGTAAGAAGTAAGAAGTAAGAAGTAAGAAGTAAGAAGTAAGAAGTAAGAAGTAAGAAGTAAGAAGTAAGAAGTAAGAAGTAAGAAGTAAGAAGTAAGAAGTAAGAAGTAAGAAGTAAGAAGTAA
>JAJRYC010000028.1 GCA_024275975.1 Nitrospirota bacterium
CAGGATGAAGGGATAAATGTTATCAGGTGCAAAGGTAAGATCAAAGATTTAAACTCTCTGATTGGGACCGGAGATCTGACGAGCAGTACGGCTATCGGCCATACAAGATGGGCCACGCATGGGAAACCGTCCGAGGAAAATGCCCATCCCCATAGCGCCGGCGGGATTATTCTGGTCCATAACGGCATAATCGAAAATTACCTGGTTATTAAGAAGAAGTTGATCGAGAGGGGGTGCCGGTTTAAATCAGAGACTGATACCGAAGTGCTCACCCATCTTATCAGCCATTACGCCGATAAGCTCCCTCTTGAGGAGGCGGTCAGAGAGGCGTTAAAGGAAGTTGAGGGCGCGTATGCTATTGCCGTCATGAATGAAAGGGAACCGGGCAAGATTGTCGGAGTAAGAAAAGACAGCCCACTGGTAGTCGGCATTGGTGACGGTGAATATTTTGTGGCTTCGGACGTTCCGGCGTTTCTGAATTATACAAGGGATGTCATTTTTCTTGATGAAGAGGAGATGGTGATACTCACTAATGACGGTGTGGTTGTTACTACTCTGGACGGTTTGCCTGTCCAAAAGAATGTTAAATCCATAACGTGGAGTCCGGCAATGGCGGAGAAAGGCGGCTACCGGCATTTTATGCTCAAGGAGATATTTGAGCAGCCGCGTGCTGTCAGCGATACAATAAGAGGCAGGTTCTCTATTGAGAGCGGAGAAGTGAACACGGATGAATTCGGGCTTTCAGAGGAAATACTGAAAAACGCCAAAAAGATATTTATCGTTGCCTGCGGTACATCATGGCATGCCGGACTTACAGGCAAATATATGATTGAGGATATTGCAACGGTTCCCGTTGAAGTCGATATCGCGTCGGAATTCAGATACAGGAAACCTATAATAGATCCAGGTGACCTGATGATAGTGATCACGCAGTCGGGAGAGACCGCAGATACGCTTGCCGCGCAGAGGGAAGCGGGGAGGCTGGGTGCCAAAGTGCTTACCATATGCAATGTTGTCGGAAGCACGTCGGCAAGAGAAGCGGATGCTATTTTTTATACGCATTCAGGGCCTGAAATTGGTGTTGCGTCGACCAAGGCGTTTCTGACACAGGTCACTGCCCTCTATCTTTTAGCCGTGGCGCTTGGCAGGATAAGGGGTGCAATCAGTGAAGAAGAGTCAAAAGAATTACTGAATGAGCTTCTTTTATTGCCAGGTAAAATAGAAAAGACCCTTGCTGTGGACCAGGAAATAAAGGAGATCGCCAGAAAGTACTTTAAAGCCAGGGGATTTATTTATCTCGGCAGGAACATTAATTTCCCGATCGCGCTTGAGGGTGCCCTCAAGTTAAAGGAAATATCTTACATACATGCCGAGGGCTATCCCGCCGGTGAAATGAAGCACGGCCCGATTGCACTGATTGATGAAGAGCTTCCTGTAGTCATTCTCATCCCAAAAGATAAGCTCTTCGGCAAAATGGTCACCGGCATACAGGAAGTTAATACCAGGGGCGGGAACGTTATTTCTATATCGAATGAAGGTTGCGGGGAAGTCCGTGAACTTTCAAAAGACTGTATAATTGTCCCGGAATCAAACCCCTATCTGTCAGCAATGCTGTTGGCGGTGCCGTTGCAACTGCTCGCCTATCATATAGGCGTTCTCAGGGGATGCGATGTGGATCAGCCGAGAAATCTTGCGAAAAGCGTAACCGTCGAGTAAGTAAGCAGTTTTTTGAAATCCATAGCTGGATTAAAAAGGTGCTTTTTTGTTATTGTATAAGAATCCTGAACAAATAGATGTTAAAGGAATTGTCATGCAAGATTTAAATCCTCAACAGCAGAAAGCCATAAAACATATTAATGGTCCGTTGTTAGTGCTGGCAGGCGCGGGGAGCGGAAAGACAAAGGTAATTACTCACAAATTTGCTTATCTGGTTAAAAAGCAGAAGATATCTCCCGATTCTATTCTTACGGTGACATTTACCAATAAAGCCGCCAATGAAATGAGAGGGAGAATCAGCAAGCTGCTTAGCAAGGATCTGAAATCTTCATGGATAGGCACATTGCATTCACAGTGTGGCAGGATTCTTCGCGGAGAAATAGAAACTCTGGGTTTCAGCCAGGATTTCTCTATATACGATGAATCCGACAGATGCGGCCTCATTCGGCAGATACTTAAAGAATTTAATATCTATGAAGCCCTTTACAAGGGAGTCTCATCGAGAATCAATTTTCTAAAGGCGTCTTTTGTCGGACCTGAAGAGTTTCTTTCGTCCGGCGATGGGTTCGGATTTGATGAAAAGCTGGCCAGGGTTTATATCAGGTACCAGGATGAGCTAAAGAGAAGCAATGCGCTTGACTTTGATGATTTAATTATGATGGCGGTTAAGCTACTGCAGGAGAATGTGAAAATCCTGGAAAAATACAGAAATATGTTCCCCTATCTGTTGATAGACGAATTTCAGGACCTTAACTCCGCGCAATACCAGTTTATCAAACTGTTGTCGGAAGATCATCACAATATCTGCGCGGTCGGAGACGATGACCAGAGTATTTACAGGTTCAGGGGTGCCAACGTGCAGAACATCCTGAAATTCGAGAAAGATTTCCCAGGCGCGAAAGTTGTCAATCTCGATAGAAATTATCGCTCGACACAGAATATCCTTAAAGTTTCCAATGCGGTGATTTCATCTAATCACAACGGGAATGGAAAGAAACTCTGGACAGACAGGTGCAGCGGCGAGAAGGTGCATTTTTGCTGGCTGAACACCGAAGAAGATGAAGCCAAGCATATTGTCAAAATAATTAAAGAGCTTTTTTTGAAAAATGCCCATCCATACAAGGATATAGGAATTTTGTACAGGGTGAACCTTCAGGCTAGGGCCATAGAAGATTCGCTTCGTGAAGCTGGACTTCCTTATAATACAATAGGCGGAAGAGGGTTTTACCACAGGAAGGAGATTAAAGATATCATCGCTTATGTCCGTCTGATTATTAATCCTGGTGATAATATCAGTCTTAGGCGCATCATAAATGTGCCTCCCCGCGGAATAGGCGCAGCAACGCTTACAAAGATCGAAAACGAGGCCAAAAAAAGGTCAATAAGTCTCCTGGACGCGTTAAAATTATTTGTTCGCAACAATGGTGTGGCATCATCGACAAAAGAGAAATTGCATGGTTTTGTTAAAATGATAGAAAAACTTTTTGCCACAAAATATAATACCGTCTCCGAGATGTTACAGACCGTAGTCGAGAAAACCGGCTATCTTAAAATACTGGATGAAGATAAAAAGCAGCATGTCAATGAATTGATCGCCTCGGCCGAAGGAAAAGATGTCCAGAAGTTCATCGATAGAGTCTCTCTGATGACTCACCTCGACGAGACTTCCAGCGGGGACTGTATTTCACTTATGACTCTGCACAATGCCAAAGGCCTCGAATTTCCGGTTGTGTTTGTTACTGGGTTGGAGGAGGGAGTGCTCCCGATTTTCAAGTCTATCGGGAATGACGATGAACTGGCCGAAGAACGGAGGCTTCTGTATGTAGGGATGACAAGAGCTAAAGATCTTCTGTTATTAACGGGAGTCCGCAAGAGGAGGCTGTATTCAAAGATACAGGAACAGGAACCTTCAAGGTTTCTGAAAGACGTGCCTCAGGATTACTGCCACTGGATAGAGAAGGTCACTGTACCGCATACGGTTGATTATAAAGGCCTGCATATCAAAAAGAAAGCCGAGACAAAAAAGGTCAGGCCGCCATTTTCATCTGGCTGCAGGGTAAAACATCCAGTCTGGGGGCTGGGGGTTATTCGTGATTGTTATGGTGATGGTGAAGACCAGAAGGTGTTAGTGAATTTTCCGGATATCGGATTGAAAAGGCTTTCATTGAAACTGGCTAATCTGACGAAGATATAAGTTAACAGAGTGAAAATTTCGATAGAACATTTAGCAAAGCTGGCCAGATTGTCGCTGCGTGAGGAGGAGAAGGAGCTATTCGTCGGACAGTTAGACAGTGTTCTGACTTATATGGAGAAGCTTAATGAACTTGATACCGGGACGATTGAACCCACGTCTCATGTGATCTCTCTAAGCAACGTAACCAGGGAGGATATGCCCGAGGCATCCCTGAGCAGGGAAGAAGCCCTGGCGAACGCCCCCGGCCATACGGATAAATTTTACCGCGTCCCAAGGATAATAGAATGAAGGGATTTCGGTTTTTCAATTTTTGGCGAAACAGTCAAATGTCGGAGGAATTATGCTGAGGTGCATATTGAGGGCGAAGATCCATATGGCGACGGTTACGGAATCCAACCTTGCCTATGAAGGAAGTATTACAATTGATGAAGGTTTGCTGGAGCAGGTCGGTATGCTGCCTTATGAGCAGGTGATGATAAGCAACCTTAATAATGGGGAACGGCTGGATACATACGTAATCCCGGGCAGCAGGAATTCAGGCGAGATATGCCTTAACGGGCCTACCGCGAGAAAGGGAATCGTCGGCGATAGAATCATCATCTTTTCCTATGGCTATTTTGATGAGAATGAATTAAAGAAATTCAAGCCGAAGATAATATTCCTAAATTCAAAAAACAAAATAATCAGGAAAAAGTAAAGTCCGGATCATACCGGATACCGCAGACAAGGCATTTTTCACCACTCCCGCCGGCTATTATTAATGGAATTTACATGCATTACTGAATGACATCCACTCATGGTCATGAGCAGGCCTTTTCATAGACCTCGATTAACTTTTTGCAGTGCGTCCCGGGATTGTATTCACTCTCAACTTTTTTCCTTGCTCTTTTGCCCATAGCGGTGATTATTGTCGGATTCGCGAGGAGATATTTTATTTTTTCCCTTAACTCACCGTGGTCTCCGGGCTTAAAGAGAAGCCCTGTCTCTCCCTCGATCGCCATCTCGGGTATGCCGCCAATGTCCGAGCCGATAACTGGTTTGCCATGAGCAAATGCTTCGAGTACGGTCATGGGCGCGTTTTCATACCATTCGGAAGGAATGACCAGGAATGCCGATCCACTGAAGAGCCTTTTGAGGTCATCACCCGTTTTATATCCTTCAAAAACGACATTATCGATATTATTATCTTTCACGTAAGCGGCGCATTCATCTCTCATCGGGCCGTCTCCCGCTATTCTCAGTGGTATATCAAGTCCTTTCACTGCCTTTAGCAGGGTGAGAATACCCTTCTCCCTTGAGAGTCTTCCGGCAAAGAGGATATAATCCCCAGGGGTGTAGCCGGTATTTAAATGGTCGGTCCTTATAAAGTTCGGTATATAAATCAATTTTTCCTCTGGTATGCCGGCTTCAGCATGTTTTTTTACGAAGAATTTGCTTGGGCAGATAAAAAACTTTACATTATCATATTTCTTAAGGAGAGCGTTGAAGCAGGTCTCAATCGTATAAACCGCGGACGCCGAAAGATCTCCTTTGTGACATCTTTCCAGCGTACAATAATAAAATTTTGAACCCATGCACCGCTCGCATATATTGCCCTTCGACAGCATAAGATAGGAGGGACATATTAACTTGAAATCGTGCAGGGTCATAACCACCGGCAGAAATTTCCCCTTGGCCGCGTCAATAATGGAAGTGGTCAGTCTGCCGTATATGTTATGCGCGTGTATTACGTCCGGGTTAAAGGAATCCAGCAGCATGGAGAAGTTTCTCCTGCTCTCGAGAGAATAAATCAGCCTGAATGACGCGACGATTTTCTTTCCGAGTGACACATTTTCATATTCAATGGGAGAAGGAAAATATTTTGAATATACGGAAGACAGATTTTTCTCAAAGTGCCTTGAAAAGGGAGCAACCTCATATCCGAGTGATGCGAGCATTTCCATTTCATCAAAGAAAACTCTTTCAGCTCCGCCGCGAATATAGTAAAAATTGTTTGCGAATACGAGCTTTGTCATTAGATGTATTATAGGTGAACATGAAGAGGAATTTCCATCTGAAGGGCTTTCTCCGCTCTTCTGCCGGTCGACCGCGGGATATGACCGAGAATACCGTTTGAAAATTCAAAAGAAGCTGGTTTGCGGAACATTTCGGGAGGTTATAGTCTTTACAGAATTAAACGGCATGTGCTAGTCTTAATGACATTAAAATTCACAATGAAAAGGCAGGTGATTATATGGGAATTGCAAAAGAAAGCAAAACAGCAACAATAAACGACTACAAACTTCATGAAAAAGATACTGGTTCGCCGGAAGTCCAGATCGCTATCCTGAGTAAAAGAATAGCTTACTTGACAGAGCATTTCAAGACTCATACAAAAGATCACCATTCAAGGAGGGGCCTGCTGAAGCTTGTTAGCCAGCGGAGGAAACTGCTTGACTATCTTAAAACTACGAAGAAAGAACGATACGATGATATTATTGGTCGACTCGGAATAAGGAAATAGAAAATATGCTACAAAGCGTTGTTATTGAAGTGCGTGGAAAAGAACTCACATTGGAAACCGGTATGATGGCAAGACAGGCGGATGGTTCGGTAGTTGCCAGGTATGGCGATACGGTAGTGCTTGCCACTGCTGTAAGTGGAAAAAATTTAAGGGAAAATATAGATTTTTTCCCTTTGACGATAGATTATCAGGAAAAAACGTATTCCGCCGGGAAAATACCCGGAGGTTTTTTTAAGAGAGAAGGACGGCCTACAGAGAAGGAAGTCCTTACATCTCGTCTTATTGACAGGCCTGTCAGGCCGCTGTTTCCCAAGGGATACAGCTTTGATACACAGGGAATTGTGAGCGTGCTTTCGTATGGAGATGAAAATATTGCGGATATTCTCGGTATCAACACAATGTCAGCGGCTCTAACAATATCCGACATACCGTTTAACGGTCCTGTCGGTGCGGTAAGGATCGGCAGGGTTGCAGGTTCTTTTGTAATTAATCCTGATTTCAGAGAATCCGAAGAATGTGACCTTAGTCTGGTTGTTACGGGTACTGAAGAAGCAGTTGTTATGGTTGAAGGCAGTGCGCAGGAGATGAGCGAGGCGGACCTCCTTGAAGCTATTGATATAGCACACGCGGAGATTAAAAAGCTGTGTGCGGTTCAGAAGGAATTAAGATCAAAAGCAGGCAAGGAAAAGAGAGAAGTAATTCCCCCGGTTGTAGATGATGCCCTAAGGTCGTCTGTGGCTGAAATCGCCCTGGACAAGATAAAAAGCGCTATTGTTATACCCGATAAAATGAGGAGGCAGGTTGCCCTCGATGAAATATTGGATGAAGTAATCGAAAAGCTGAATACAGGCGAGGAAAATATCTCACGGAATATAGCCGCTGTCTTCCATGATATAGAGAAAAACCTTGTCAGAAATATGATATTA
Source organism: Nitrospirota bacterium (assembly GCA_024275975.1). Lineage (GTDB taxonomy): Bacteria > Nitrospirota > Thermodesulfovibrionia > Thermodesulfovibrionales > UBA6898 > JAJRYC01. The sequence goes on from JAJRYC010000028.1 coordinate 7,340, forward strand.
AATGAAAATATCAGGGCTGATGGGAGAGAACCCGGTCAGATAAGAGAGATCAATTCTTATGTGGGCTTACTTCCACGAACACACGGGTCCGCTTTATTTATCAGGGGGGAGACGCAATGCCTGGCGGTCGTGACACTGGGCACGGCTGATGATGAGCAGAGAATAGATTCGCTTGAAGGGGAAATGTCAAAGACCTTCATGCTTCACTACAATTTTCCTCCTTTCAGTGTTGGAGAGGTGAAACCTCTGAGGTCCCCGGGCAGAAGGGAGATCGGCCATGGCATACTCGCTGAAAGGGCGCTGAAAGCGGTTATGCCGTCAAAAAGCGAATTTCCTTATACGGTTAGAATCGTTTCAGATGTCCTGGAGTCTAATGGCTCTTCTTCCATGGCGACAGTATGCGGCGGTACGATGGCGTTAATGGATGCGGGCGTTCCGATAAAAGAGCCGGTAGCCGGGATAGCCATGGGCCTTATAAAAGAAGGAGAGAAGGTCGTGGTTCTTACCGATATCCTCGGACTTGAAGATCACCTTGGAGACATGGATTTTAAAGTTACAGGCACGGAAAATGGTATTACCGCGTTCCAGATGGACACGAAGATAGGCGGTATAACGAAAGAGATAATGGAAAGGGCGCTTGAACAGGCAAGACAGGGAAGGGTGTTTATCCTGAAGAAGATGAGTGAGACGCTTGGCAGTCCTCGTGAAACACTCGCCACCCACGCACCAAGGATTTATACGATGCATATAAAGCAGGACAAAATCCGGGATGTTATCGGGACCGGCGGAAAAGTGATCCGGGGTATTATTGAGCAGACAGGAGTGAAGATCGATATCGATGACTCAGGACTGATTAACATCGCCGCTTCAGACGGTACCGCGGCCGAAAAGGCGATAGAAATAATAAAAAATATCACGGAAGATGCGGAAGTCGGCAAGATTTACACCGGAAAGGTGAAGAGAGTAATGGATTTCGGAGCTTTTGTCGAGATTATTCCGGGAACCGAAGGGCTGTTACACATATCCCAGATTTCGGAGCAGAGGATAGCGAAGGTTACGGATGAGATAAACGAAGGCGATGAAGTTATGGTTAAGGTGATAGAAGTAGACAAGTTAGGCAGAATACGCCTTAGCAGAAAAGAGGCTATGGGGGAGAAGAGCTGATAGACCGGACAAATCGGTTGATCATAGCGTGGCCTGGAGAAAAGGGATTGAAAAGCAGTCCCTTTTTTTTTAGCTCTCAATCGGTGGGTGAAAGCGAAAATGCCGATATGCCGGGCCTTTTTTTTCAGGATTAAAAACCCGGCGCGGAATGCCATAAAATTATTATTCATGAAATACCGCAAAAGACAAAGGATGAGTAGATATGTTTAGAAAAGACCATCTTGAAAATGGGATTCCAGTGCTGATGGATTATTTTGATACCGTGCGTTCCGTTTCTGTCGGAATCTGGATAAAGGCAGGCTCAAGATATGAACCATTGGATAAGAGCGGTATTTCCCATTTCCTGGAACATATGTTTTTCAAAGGCACCGCGAAACGAACCACCAGGGACATCGCGGTGGAGATTGATTCAATGGGTGGAGACCTGAATGCGTTTACTTCAAGGGAAAATACGGCGTTTTATATAAAGATTATAGATGAATATATCGATAAGGGCATAGAACTGCTCTCTGATATATTCGTGCATTCGATTTTTCCCGAAGATGAGATTGAGAAAGAGAAAAAGATAGTAAAAGAAGAGCTGAAGATTGTCGAAGATACGCCTGATGATTATATCTTCGACCTTTTTAACAGGAATGTCTGGGGTCAGGACGCGCTCGGCAGATCGATACTGGGTAAAAGGGACACGATAGTCTCTTTTACCAGGGATGACCTGCTGGCTCATATTAGAAGATATTACGGAACAAGGGATATTATCATCTCCTGCGCCGGAAACTTCAGACCCGAAAGCATAATGAAGACACTGAACAGACGTTTCGGAGGATTACGGCGTGGGTCTGAGCCCAAGATCGGCGGCCCGCCGGTATTTCAGCATGCGGTAAAGGTGTATTCCCGAGACCTGTCGGAAGCGCATTTGTGTATTGGAGTTCCTTCGCTCCCGATGAACAGTGAAGAAAGATATGCACTGTTCGCCCTGAATACTATACTCGGAGCTGGTGTCAGTTCGCGTCTCTTTCAGGAGATAAGGGAAAACAGAGGCCTGGCGTATTCAGTTTTTTCCTTTACGTCCGCTTATCGTGATACAGGAATGTTTGGAGCCTATGCCGGCATAAGCAAAAAGAGGGTCAGGGAGGTGGCTGAACTGATAATTGCCGAGATGATGAAGCTGAAGGATACATTGACCCCGGCTGAACTTGAGCGGGCCAAACAGCAACTGAAAGGAAACCTGATACTTGGCCTTGAATCAACAAGCAGCCGGATGAATAACATCGCCCGGCAGGAGATATATTTCGACAGATACATATCCGCCGACGAGACAATGGAGTCCATAAACATGGTTAATGTCGATCAGGTATCAGGTCTGGCGGAGAGGTTGATAAGGGAAGATGCCTTTTCCATAGTTGCGCTCGGCTCCCTTGAGAAGGATATTTTTAACGGAATAGTGCGGCAAAAACCGAAAAAAGCCCACGAATAAAACGACTCGTGACCGCATTATGCGCCGTTTGTATAAAATTTTATCATTGTGTCATAATAAATATATGCGCCATAAATTAGTACATCTAATCGTGTTAATCCTCTCTTTAATGGCAGTCTCTTCATGCACTCCAAGGCAGAAAATTGTCGCGGAAAACAAATTCACGCCTGCATACGATGCCTATTATAACTACATGTTGGGATATGATGCCTACATTTCGCGGAGATGGGATGACGCCATTAAATACTACCGGAAGGCGCTTGAATATGACTCTGAATCGACATACCTGAAGATACAACTGGGTTATGCGCTGATTCGTAAGGGTAATACTGCCGGGGCGCTTGAAATAGCGGAGGAACTACTCCGGAAAAACCCCGATGATAGGGATGCGCTTATCCTTGCCGGAGAGGGATACAGGGCGCTGGATCGGCTGGAAGATGCAATAAAAGCATACAAAAGGATTACGGAGATCGATCCGGATAACCAGAACGCCCTCTTTTTTCTGGGAACATTATATTACTATAACCATGAACTTGACAGGGCTGTCGAGACCATGGAGGATCTGCTCGGAAGAAATCCCTCGGACTTCATTACGCTGGATTACCTTATCACAATCTATTTAGAGAAGAAGGACTACGAAAAAGCAAAGCAATACCTGCAAAGGGCGCTGGACATCAACCCTGAATCTGACTCGGTATATTACAGGCTGGGCTTAATAAATGAAAAGAGTGGCGAATTACAGGCCGCCGCTGAAAATTTCAGAAAGGCTTTATCTATAAACCCGCGTTACATGGGCGCCAGGGAGGGACTCGCGCGGATATACCTGAAACTCAAGGATACTGGAAAGGCCATCGAAGAGCTTGAGTTATTAAGTATTCGGCAGCCCGGAAATACAGATATGCGTGTCAGGCTTGGATGGCTGTATTTTGAAGAAAAGCAGTATGACAGGGCACTGGACGAGCTCAGGGTGGCCGCTGAAGCAAAGCCTGAAGTTACAATAATCAGATACTATATCGCCCTTGTACTTGAGGAGATGGACAGGATGGATGAGGCTGTTGATGAACTAAAAAAGATCATAGCAATGGATCCGAAAAATATCAACGCGCTGCTTCATCTCGCCTATATATACACACGACAGAAGGAAGACGGTAAAGCGATAGAGATGTATGAGAAGATACTTGAATTTGAAAAGGAGAAGCCCGAGATTTATCTCTATATCGCTTCCTCTTACGCAAATGGGAAAGATTACGCCAAAGCGGAGGCAGTGCTGAGAGGTGCCATATCGCTGTTTGGCGACAACGCAGTGCTTCACTATAATCTTGCCATGATACTGGATAAAACCGGCAGGTTTGAGGAAATGGTTGAGCATCTGAGGTTGGCCATCAAGAACGATCCGGACTACGCAGACGCGCTGAATTATCTTGGCTATACCTTTGTTGATAAAAATATGAACCTTGAAGAGGCGCAATCGCTAATAACGCGGGCGCTCGAACTTAAACCCGGTAACGGGTTTATAGTCGACAGTCTTGGATGGTTGTACTTCAGGCAGGGAAAGTATAATGATGCGGTCGAGACACTGAAAAAGGCGATAGACTTAACAGGAAATGACCCTGTGATATTGGAACATCTGGGAGATGCTTACAGCAAAGCGGGACAGCCGGAGAAGGCCATCGAATATTGGGAAAAGGCGATAAAGTCCCAGGCGGAAGACAATGGACAGAAGGAAAGAGTCGAAAAAAAGATACGCGGCCTTAAATCGGAATCCGGAGAAAATTCAGGCACCTGAATACCGGACATATACCCAGCGTATACACTGACCCCATGAAAATCACCCTTAACGCCCCGGCAAAAATTAACTGGTTCCTGGACATTGTCGACAAAAGAGATGACGGCTACCATAATATAGTCACCGCCATGCAGTTCGTGAATCTTTTCGACCATCTCACTTTTGAGAAGGCGGAAAAGATCGAAGTGATCTCCAGCCTGAATATTCCCGTTGCTGAAAATCTTGTCTATAAGGCGGCTGTTTTAATTAAAAAATACTCCTCATATAACGGCGGCGCAAGAATAACACTCAAAAAGGAGATACCTCACAGTGCGGGTTTGGGGGGCGGCAGCAGTGATGCCGCTTATACGCTGATGGGGCTCAACAGACTGTGGGTACTGGGATTGAACACTGAAAAATTGACCGGGCTTGCCTCGGAAACAGGTTCGGATGTGCCGTTTTTTATACGCGGGCCGTTTTCCCTGGCGGAAGGCAGGGGGGAGAGGGTCAATGATCTGAATATAAAGAGCAACGTTGCGATGCTCCTGGTGAAGCCGGAGATATCCATCTCTTCGTCCTGGGCGTATAATTCGTACAGGACGGAGTTGACAAAAAAACATATTGATATTAAACTATTTTGCCAAGCCCTTGAAAATAAAGACTTTATCTTATTGAAGCGACTGATATTTAATGACCTTGAAAAGCCTGTTTTTATGAAATATCATATAGTGCGGGAGATAAAGGAGATGCTATCGAAAAACGGCGCTGTTATTTCATCCATGAGTGGTAGCGGACCTACTGTGTTTGGAGTATTTAATTCAGTAGAAGAAGCCGTCGAAGCATCGAAAAAAACCGGAAATAACTGGTGCAGGGTCGTAAGGACACTCAATCCTGATGATAAATGGCAGGCAGAAGATGAGAAATAAAAGTGTTTTATTCTGTTCCACATTTCTGGTTGCATAGAGGTTGCATTTTTGACGGATTTTGACGGTTTGTGGTATCTTACTGTGTGTTGTAAGTGTCTGAAATTATTGAGTTTTGGGGCGTCGACAAGCGGCAAGTCAGGAGATTTTGGATCTCCCATTCGGAGGTTCGAATCCTCCCGCCCCAGCCATTGCTGAATTTCACATAATCAATCAGCGGACTCGTAAGCTTGCCGCTATAGCTTTTGTTAGGCACTTTTCTCTTTCATTCGTAGGTGCTCAACAAATATTTTTCCAAAACTGGTTATCTCGATCACCGATTTGTTTTGCCAGGATCCACCGTGTTTCGGCTCTATTAATCCTAATCCTCTTAATGCTCTCAGCGCGCCTATGTGTTCCTTGTTATTCCGATCGAAACCGGGTATCAACTCATCGACGTAAAGTTTTGTTTCCGACAACAAAATGGTCTCGAACAGCTTTTTATGCGAGGGTTTCAGCAGGCGGTTATAGGTGAAATAAAACTCCGTAAACAAGTTCGTTAACGTCTTTTCCGCAACATCTGTCGCAATGCTGAAAGAAACATCATTAGGAAGTGTTAATCTCAGTTTTCTTTTCCTGAGGACGTCACTTATAGGTTTTCGTAAAATCGCGGCCACAAATAAAACAAGAATCGGCCAGTACGCATCCGTGATTACGGCAGTCCAATTTAATGACTCCATTTCGCTTGATCTCCTAATCTGCCTAACGTAATTACATGGTTTTCGTGCTTTCCCGTAATTTTACATGATTTTAAAGACATATGACAAGGTTATCAGGTTCTTTATTCATGAAAATGGTTTTTCTAGCAAAATGTCAATAATCCAGACCCAGTGCACCAAAGTCTTAAAAACTTTCACATATATCAAGCGTAAGTGTTATAATTTACTGAATAATTTGTGGCTTTGTGCATGACAAGGGACAATCAAAAGGACTATAACCATGACGGGAATCTTCAATAATATAGAGCAATCATCGCTGCAAACGAGACTTTTACGGAAAAGCTAAAAATTCCCGAGACCCTGGCAGGTGGCTGGCAGTCGGCTATGGAAAAAAGATTTTGAAAAACTACGACTACATGACCAATGAGCAGGTTGAGATAGACAGGCTGGTTTATCGGATGTATAACCTGAATGAGGATGACATAAGGGAGGTTGAAGACTGGTTCTTCAGGTATTATCCAAAGCCGGCAAGGGTGATTGAGGAGAAGAGGAAGGCAAATAATTAATAAAATTAATGAATCAATTAAATTAATTTAGTTGAAAATAGTTAACTTATAAGTTAATCTTGTGATAGATACTGAAAAGCTCTACGCCGGGAGACGGTTCGATATATATGCCATTAGAAATAAGGGCGTGTCTATAGTTCAGGACTTTATTGAGGGTCTTGGTGAGTCAGACAAAACAAAGATTTTAGCGTTGCTTAAGCGTGCGGCAGACCATGGCCCGCCCAGGAACAAAGAAAAGTTTAAGCGCATTGGGTCAGATATTTTCGAATTCAAGTCTTACCAGGTGAGAATACTTTGCGCTTTTGATAAAGGGAGTATCATCATTCTTACCCACGGGTTCATAAAAAAGAGAGATAAAACTCCCGGAAGGGAAATTGAAAAGGCAAAAAAACTTATGAAAATGTATATGGAAGGACGGAGATTAAAATGAAAAAGGCAACCTGGTTTGTTGAGATGCTTGAAAAATATAAGGACGATCTGGAATTCCGTATGGAGGGAGTGATTCTCGAATTTACAGAGAAGATAGTTCAGAAGATGGAAGAGCTTGATATCAACCGCTCTGAACTTGCTGAACGTCTCGGTGTTTCAAAGGCTTTTGTAACCAAATTATTGAATGGTAATCCTAACCTTACCATAAAGACAATGATGTCCCTTGCCGATGTGCTTGGATGTGACTTGAACCTTGATCTTTATCCGAAAGGGTTTGAGAAAAAGAATTTCTATGTTTACACGTCCATGGAAGGCTGTGATAGAGAAGTCAACCCTATACCTGCAACAGATGAGGAGAGCTGTGCAAGCGCTGCTTAATTTTGATGACTACTTTGTAGAAGAGATTACTGTTAAATCCAATCCGGATTATAAGCCTAAGGATAAAGTCAGTGGTGAAAGCTCTATCTCCTTTGAAATAAAGCAGAAAGGTTCAGAGTTGTTTTTTATGATGCCCATGACTATCGAAGTGAATAAAACAAAAAAAGCCTTTTCAGCTGCTCCTTATTATATTTATTTGAAGATTTCAGGATTTTTCAGCTTTCCTGAAGGGACCGATGAAGAGACCATCAGAAAAATGATAGGACTGAACGGTCTGGTTATGCTCTATGGGGCAGCCAGAGGGGTAGTGGCACAGGTTACCGCGAACTGCCCTCATGGAAAATTTGTACTTCCTTCCAGAAATTTTGTAGAACTGGTAAAAGCAAAGACCAAAGCCGGAACAAAAAGAAAAACAGCCAGGGAAAAAGCCTCCTGATTTCCTCAAATAATAAGAAGTCTTCCATTGCCTTCTTTTTAGAGTCTGTTTATAAATTGCCATTTTAAATTTTTGTCATGCCCGAAGTCAGTAATCGGGCATCCAGAAGGCATTGAAAACACTGGATTCCGGCTTAAGGACTGCCGGAATGACAGATAAAGAGGCTGAGTTTATGGACAGACACTTTTTAATTACCGACGTTATTCCTGTTTTCCCCATTTCACAAATTTCTTGCCCGGAAATAACTTTCTTGTAAGAAAATTTTTGTTGTCCTGGTCTATTTTTCCACCTGTTTCAAGTCTGCCTGTTTGTCTTCCGAGAGGTCCGCGCCGTAGAATTCCACGTCATCCGGTAAAATCAGGAAAAACTTTGAGGTTTGGTCAATTTCTGCAACGGCTTTTCGGACCATGAATTTAAGCACATGCCCCCCAGCCTTGCCATCTCCGGTCAGAAAATGAAGATGATAACCGGGTACGTTTATGCCTTTCACAAAGTCTGGACAACGGAACCCGACTATTGTTCCTTCAATATCCTGAAAGTCGAATGTCGGCTGGTCTTTGGTGATTTCTTTGAGCGGCTGGTATGGCTTTTTTTGCACTGGAACGCTCCTTGTCTTAACCTTACTGAATACGCCTTCGATCCTGATAGCGTAGAAGATGTTCTGCGTGGGAATCAGGTTGTCCATCTGTTTTTCAAATTCCGGGAAAGTCGTATCAGGCTGGATGATGAACTTTTGATCTGCTTCAAAGTAGGTAACTGAGGCAAAAGGCGTTTTAGTGTTGTTGCCAGGCTGACGGGCAACTCCATCCGAAGTTATTTGATAGACTTGCCCGTCAAATACAAGCATTTCACCATCCAGCCCATTAAAGGTCCCCAGGCCGAAATCCCCATGCTGCTTCAGTTCACCAATGGTCATTTCTCCATCATAAATACCGCTTAATAAGGCATTGATTGTGGAAACCTGGGTTAGTGTATCAGTTTGAGCAAAGGCCCTTGTGTTAATAAATAAAAACAGGATGAGAATAAAAACAGAAATCAGTTTGCCGAATCTTTTTTTCATGATGAATATCCTTTTGCTGATGTATTGGCGATTCAAATGTTATCAGATACGATATGTTACAACAAAAAAGATGGAGTTGGCTATCGGAAAGTAGGTGGACACACCCCTTGTTTTCGTAAGAAGATTGCTGAATCACCGGTTTTCTGTTATGATTAAAAGAGGGGAAAAACGATAACTTTTCATTATTCTTCATTAAGGCGTTAAACAAATTAGAAGCCGATTGAAGCCACGGAAAAGAGTCATGGAAATCCGACAATACCTGAAATCAGAACATTATACCTTTTCTACAAGAGAGAAAGAAGTTTTAAAGGGAATGGCTGATGACTTTAAATACCACAAACCGGCTGAAAAACTTTTTATTAGTCCACTCACTATTTATATAAACATATAAAGAATATTCATAAATTAACTATATTTCATCATCTGAAACGGTTGCATTAATTGTTTCCGTGGAGAAAAGACTTATTTCGAACTGAACATCAAACGGAAGGAGGACTGATGGCAATTAAAGTCGTTATATGTTGCTGTAGTTATCTTTTTGGTGAAGGTTTAAGCAGGCTGCTTGAGGATGATAAGAATATAGATGTTATAGGGATATTCTATGAAGGCATAGATTTAAAGGGTATAGTAAAGTTTAGCCCTGATGTTATTCTCGCTGACTTTAACAATATAAATCCACCCCTCTTCGCTCAGTGCCCTGATGCAAAAATTGTCCTGATAGACACAGGGGTAAAACAGGGAAATATCATAGCTGCTCTTGTTTCCCACAATATCTCAGGTGTGATTTCACCCGGTACGGATATACGTCTTTTGAAAAAGGCATTGAAGGTTATATCCAATGGCGAGGTCTGGATAGATAACCCTACTCTCAAGGAGCTTCTTCTTCAGGCAGAAGTTATGAGCAAAAATGGAGGAATAAGCGGTATTACCAGAAGAGAGAGGGAGATTATAGCCCATATATGCCAGGGCTACAGTAATAAGGAAATAGCTTCAAGGCTTTTCATGAGTGAACAGACTGTCAAGTCCCATCTGAATAGAATCTTCAGGAAATTCAATGTCTTTAGCCGCTCTCAACTTATAACGGTAGCCCTCAAGAATCAGATATACCAATCTTAGTGGTTTGATAACCACAACTTTAGTTTTAACCTAAAAGGTGCTGCTATTTTAGGTGATTGGTTTTAACCCATTTCTTCTTAAAGATACCTGTTTGACCAATTGATTACCGTGTCCTGTGACTTTATAATCGTAGTTAACAAGCAGGGCATTTAGCAGAACTCATTGAAACTCTAAAAAATAGGAGGAGGAGAAAACATGAAAAGAATATTTATGTTGATAGCTTTTTCTTTATTTATATCCGCAGCTACTCCAGTGGTGGCTGAGGAATTAGTTTTCAGGTTTGTAAATCCTTCTTTTGGAGGAAATCCAATGAATGGAAACTGGATAATGAGCTATGTGGCTGCCCAGAACAAATTTGCCTATAAGCCTGATTTATCCAATCTTACGGCTGTTATTGTGCCGGGGAGTGGAGACGGGGACTCTACTGATGGAGCTACTGAGGTGGACTCTATTTATGGAATTAATAATTCTGACATAGAGACAATGGTGCCTCATGATTAAAGGTGGTCTCAAAGGGCTGATAATAGGCTTATCATTTCTTCCCTTTCTCTCTTATGGTTGTGCTGGAATAAACCAGGCCAAAAATGTAAGGCCAAGGGAGAATATCACCCGTGTTCATAGAGATGTAATCTCTCTTCCAGTTCCAGAGAGAAAGATAAGCATAACAGTGTATAAATCCAGAGATATGACAGGACAGTATAAATCTCATCCAAATGTGGCATCTTTTTCCAATGCAGTAACTCAGGGCTCGACTGCAATGTTGATAAAGGCTCTTCTGGACAGCGGATGGTTTCTGGTGGTAGAACGGGAAGGGCTGAAAAACCTTCTTACAGAACAGAAGATGCTAAAAAGCAAACTCACTTTCATGGGTAAAAATCCAGATATGATAAGGACGATGGTTCTTCCTGAATTCATAATTGAGGGAGGTATAACAGAATTTAGTGAAAACATTGTTACAGGGGGTTTTGGAATAAAGTATTTTGGTGCGGGTCCTTATAGTCAATGGAGGATTGCTTCTGTAGTTGTAGATTTAAGGCTGGTAAGGGTCAGCTCTGGATTAATTGAAGAAACAGCAAGCGTGGCCAAAAGAATCATGTCTAAAGAGCTTGATTTTGGCCTCTACAGATTTGTTAGAGAGAACAGGCTCCTTGAGCTGGAAGTAGGTATTACCAGCAATGAACCTGTGCAGATGGCAGTTAGAGAGACAATAGAAATGGCTGTAATGAGATTAATTGCAAAAGGGGTGGTGAAAAATCAATGGAAACCCAGGGATAAGGAGGCTGATTTTTTCGCGACCTGCTTAGCAGAACAAGGGGTAAGGGTGTGGAGACAGTGTATCCAACAACTACACCCATAGAAAAGGACCGCCCTCCTGTAATCAATTAGTTGTTTTATTGGGGCAAGGTCAAACTTAACAACTTAACAAAGAGGAGGAGGCTGTAATGAAGAAGTATCTAAGTCTTATAATGATGGCTATCTTTCTTCTTGCAGGTGGTCAGGTATATGCTGACTCAAACTATGCTGAGGTCTATCAGGAAGGTACCGGTAACTCAGCAGTCCAGATGCAGGCAGGGATGTTTAATGAGGCGTATATTAACCAGCTGGGAGACTATAACACTGCTGAGCAGTACCAGGAAGGGATTGCCAACCTTGCAGTGGCTGAGCAGTATGGTGACGGCAATTATGCCTATCAGGAGCAGCTTGGTGTTGTCTCGGAAGAATATGGATATGCCAATGCGGCATACATCTATCAGGAAGGGGAAAATAACACTGCCTCACAGACTCAGGCCCGCTTGTACAAACTTCCTTCGCCAAACGTTGCCTTTATCCAGCAGTTTGGTTATGGCAATGTAGCAGGCCAGACCCAGATAGGAGACGATAACTATGCCCACATCTTACAGGTTGGAACTGATAATATTGCAGGTCAGTTTCAGTACGGTTATTTGAACGTTGCTCTCATCCACCAGTGGGGAACTGGTAATGTTGCATCGCAGATACAGGTAAATGACCCTCACTATGCCCTCATCGATCAGTATGGTGACTGGAATGCTGCATCTCAGGAACAGTATGGTGAATCCAACAATGCCTATGCGCTTCAGGTAGGAACCCAAAACAGCAGTTATCAATACCAGAATGGCCTTCGCAACCTTGCAAATGTCTATCAGTATGGTACTGGTAATGCTGCGGCTCAGGTGCAGTATGGTTTGTACAACTATGCTAATGTAGATCAGTACGGAGCTTACAACAGCAGTTATCAGTATCAGCAGGGCTATGCAAATTGGGCAGATGTCGATCAGGATGGTACTGGTAATGCTGCGGCTCAGGTGCAGTATGGTTGGGCCAACGATGCCAGTGCGGTTCAACAGGGAAACTATAACATGAGTCGCCAGTATCAGGAGGGCTATCTCAATGATGCCTATGTCAACCAGTATGGTTATGGGAATTATGCTGATCAGACACAGATTGGTGCATCCCATACTGCCATTGCAAACCAGTATGGAGCCTATAACTATAGCTACCAGGCTCAGTATGGAGTCGGTAACTTTAGTATTGTAACCCAGGTTGGTGTTGGTAATGCTGTATGGGTAGTTCAGTATTAGAGTTTTTTAGCATCATGGCGGCGATTAACGACCTTGCTTGCCCCAATAAAGCTCAGGGTAACCTTATTGCAAAATAAGGTTACCCTGTAATAGTAAAAAATTAAAATGGCTTGACTGAGAATCTTTAAGACCTTGGCTAATTCTTTAAAAAATAAATTCTTTATGATAGTAGTGGTCTCAAGCCTAGCTCTTTTTTATGGAGCTGAACTCAAGTTTGAAGCAATAGCCCCTTCCTATATAGAAATCAAAGCTATTATCTGGAATAAAAGCAGTAAAGCTGAGTTATTAGAATATGTAATTGAAGTGAAAAAAACCGGGAAAAGCATGTCTAAACAGATACAAAAAGGTAAGGTCTTTGTCCCCTCAGGTGAGAGAATAGCGGATTTCTCAAGAATCAGGATAAATATTGATAAAGGAGAATCTCTGAAAGCAAAATTACTGGTCTATAAAGATGGTAAAGTTGTTGCCGATGTTTCTTCTGAATACCCGCATCAGAATCTATTTTTTTGACATAACTCGCTTATAGTTAACCTTAACATTGCATAAACGCACTCATATTTAATCCGTCCTTCCCGCAATCCTTAAGCGGGAATCCAGAATACAAAGGAACTGGATGCCCGATTACAAACTTCGGGCATGACAAAAAATCGTATGCTCAGGAGTCAACTTGCAGTGAATTTTAAAAGTCATGCTATTTTTTGTTCATATGTGCTGCTATCCCGCATTTGCAGGTCTCTTTTAGCAATATTTATGCAACTGTAACAGGAGTTTAAGAGATAAAGCCTGCTGTTACCTGTAACCCCGCAGAAACATTGAATTATATGTCTTCAGATCCGTAAGACCCTTTGGTATCAGCACAAAAAACCCGTGAAACATCAGTAATATAGGGACATTTCAC
>JAJRYC010000029.1 GCA_024275975.1 Nitrospirota bacterium
CGGGTATGACAGCGCGTAAGCTATAGGTCCCCTCATATCAGGGACGGACATCTGCGCCAGACAGCTCCTGTCTTTAAATTCGACCATGGAATGCACTATGCTCTGGGGATGTATCAATACGTCGATATTTTCGGCGGGCATGTCGAAGAGCCAGCAGGCCTCTATCACCTCAAGGCCTTTGTTCATCAGAGTGGCCGAGTCGATGGATATCTTCTTGCCCATGCTCCAGTTCGGATGCTTAAGGGCGTCCTTTGCAGTGATGTTTTTGAGTTCCGCGCTGCTTCTATCGACAAATGGGCCTCCCGAGGCTGTAAGTATTATCTTTTTCACATCGCCTTTCCGGCGTCCTTCCAGGCACTGGAAGACGGCGCAGTGCTCACTGTCGACAGGGATGATCATTGAGCCGCTCTTCAGTGCTTCCTCTCTTACGATAGCGCCGGCCATTACAAGGGACTCCTTGTTTGCAAGTCCTATGTTTTTGCCGGCCCTGACAGCGGCCAGTGTGGGAATAAGTCCGGCGGCGCCTGAGATCGCGGATATGACAAAATCGGCGTTTTCATATGAAGCGGCATGGTTGATGCCAGCAGTGCCGGAGAGTATTTCCGTTCCCTTAATCCTTTTGCTTAAAGCGTCGGCGGTATCTTTATCGGCAACAGCTACTATTTCGGGGTTAAACGCGTTTATCTGCTTTTCGAGCAGGGCGATGTTTCTGCCCGCGACAAGCGCGACAACCTTGAACTTTTGCCTGTGTTGTGATACGACATCAAGTGTGTTCTGTCCGATGGAACCCGTGGAACCAAGGATGGAAAGTCTTTTCATATTATATTAATTATACAAAATACGGATGATATTTATCCTGTAAACCGGCGATTTTTGTGAGCTATGAGAATCTATTTTCCGGGGTGGGCGATGACAGACTCCATTACGGAGCCTGTTCCTCTGAAATGGATCCTCAGGCTTTTTTGGCGAATTCAGCAAACGCCGACAAGACCCTGAGGCCGAGCGTCTGGCTTTTTTCAGGATGAAACTGGGTCGCGAAGATATTATCTTTCCATACCATCGAAGTGAAAGTGACTCCGTAATCGGTTGTTGTGGCGATAATATCCCTATCGTCGGCTACAACATAATATGAATGCACAAAATAGAAAAAGGAATTATCGGGGATTTCCTTGAGCGGCGGCGGTCTGTTAACGATTTTTATATTATTCCAGCCCATATGCGGGACCTTTTCCCCCGAGTCTTCAAACTTGAACTTAACAACCTTTCCCTTTAATATATCCAGCCCCGCGCACCTTCCGAACTCCTCTGATTCGCTGAAGAGGACCTGAAGGCCGAGACATATACCGAGGTACGGCTTTCCTTTCCCTATCGACTTTATTATTGCTTCCGTTAGCGAGAGATTTGAAAGGTTATTTATGCAGTCTCTGAAAGCGCCTACACCGGGCAGCACAATAGCGTCGGCATCGTCAATGTCAGCCGGGCTGGAAGTAATAGTTGTCTCCGCTCCAATTCGCTGGAAACCCTTTTCTACGCTTCTGAGATTTCCCATGCCGTAGTCAATGATTGTTATCATATGTTAAATTACTTTTCCGGCCTCTGAATTGTCAACTCCGTGGACTGTTCAGAGTGTTTTCGGCCACTCTAACTCATTGACACCCTTGGATTTTTACTGATATACTCGCCTGTCAACCCCGATATGAGAAGTAGGGGGCCGGGACCGGAGTGCCGGTCATGGGAATGAACAGTCAGATCCATTATGGATTTCCATAAAACCATTAGAGACGGCCGATGGAAAATGCAGTATAATAGACATTATGCGGGATATTTTCAGCAGTTCCCTTGCCGGGATAAAACAGGTTGTGTTAATTCCCAAAGGAGATAAAAAAGGATGAGCCTTACCGGAAGGCTTGAAGACCTTGCATTGGCGGATATTTTCCAGATACTCAGCATCGGGCGAAAAACCGGTACGTTTATTATCGGAGGAAGCAAGGGGACCGCTGTTGTGGTTTTCAAAAGCGGCCTGATTGTCAGGGCGGAAACGGATGAGATCGGGAGAAGCCTTGGCGAAGATATTCTTGATGCCGGACTGATAAAAGAGACGGTTTTCTCTATGGCCGTTGAAGTGAAGACACAGTTGCCTTCAAAGCCGATAGCAGAGATACTTTACGAGTTTGGCTCGGTCAGCATGGAAATAATTGAAAGTTTTACGAAAAAGAGGATCGTGAAAGTAATGTCTCATCTTCTTGCCAGGGAAGATGGTGATTTCAGGTTTGAACCTGATAAGCTGGAGATTGAGGGTATGACGGACCTGCCTGACCTGGGATGGGAACTCTCAACCGGATTGAGTCCGGAATACCTGCTGATGGAGGGCGCGCGTGTATACGATGAATCCTATCAGTCGGAACCGTCCGGAGCCGAGGAATTTTCCGTAGAGGATTCGCTGGAAGGGCAGGACTGGGAGGAAGACTGGGAGGAACAGCCCGCAGACAGAACCGATCTGTCATCGCTTAAATCACTTACACAGGAACTCCGGTTCCCTGATTCGGCACCTGAAATAACCCTTCTTATTCTAAGGTTCGCCAGTGATATTTTCCAGAGAGGGGTTCTTTTCATGGTTGGAAAACACGAGATGGTTGGCCTTGGACAGTTCGGGCTTGAAATCGACAACCCTGATGAAAAAGTGAGAGAGACTGCACTGGATATTGACCGGAGTAACTTTTTCAAGAAAATAATTCTTGAACAGATGCCGTATAAAGGAGTCATGGAGAAGGATGAAGTTACCCTGGAACTGCTGAATGAGCTGGGTGGAACATGGCCTTCCGAGTCCGCTGTTTTCCCCGTGATTGCCGACGGAGACGTGGTGGCGCTGCTTTACTGTGATAACCCCGACGCGGAAGAATCCATATGCGAAACCGATGGCCTCGATATTTTTATCAATCAGGCCGGGCTTGCACTCGAGAAATCACTGTTGAAGAGAAAGCTGCATGAGATGGAACAGAGAAAAGACACTGCATGATTTCATGGAGATTTTTACCGGTATCTGATAAGATTCCATATTAAATTCGAGAGGTTTTGTGAAGACTATTCTCATAGTTGAAGATTCCGCTACAACCATGGCATTGATCAGGGCGGTGATAGAAGAGCTTGGTGATTTTGAGACTGTTGAGGCGACAACCGGTTTTGAAGCGTTGAAGTTGCTGCCACGGCAGGACTATGATCTCGTCGTAACGGATATCAATATGCCGGATATAAACGGGCTTGAGCTTATAAGTTTTATTAAAGATAATCCAAGATATCACGCGCTGCCGATAATAATTGTCAGCACCGAACAGACGGATGAAGACCGGAAAAGGGGCATGGCGCTCGGTGCGGTCGCATATGTTACGAAGCCATTCAGATCACTTGAACTGCAGGAAATAATAAAAAAGACGATCGGTCCATGAAAACTTCCAGAAAGGAATTTATTGCAGAGGCCGAGGAATTGTTAGAGGAATCCCAGAAATTTGTACTCGAAATAGATGAGACCCTGTCAACAGGCTGCAATCCCGAGACAATAAACGCTTTATTCAGGACGATGCATACGCTCAAAGGCATCTCCGGACTTTTCGGCTTTCAGGTTATAACGGACATAAGCCATGCCCTCGAGACGCTGATGGATGACATCAGGCTCGGCAGGATCGAAGCAAACAGGGAAGTATTGGATTTTCTGTTCAGAAACCTGGATATTCTGAACGGTCTTGTCGCGGCGGTGAGCAGGGGCGAGGAGGACTTGAAAATCGGTGGGTCCCTTGATGAGATAGAATCCTTCAGAGTGTCACAGAGGGGCAGGCAGTCACAAGACACCCCGGGTGAGGAGTTAGACGAGTCCATTATGAAAGTGCTCTCGGAATACGAAGAGCACAGACTGAGGACCAATATCAAAGAGGGTAAGGGCATTTATATGGCGAAAGCCGTCATTGGACTGGATGTTTTCGAGAAATCCATCGAAAAATTTACAAATGCCATAAAGTCAAAAGGCGAACTTATTTCAACGCTGCCTTCTTCTGCTGATCTGCCCGAGGGTTTCCTGGGATTCAGCCTGATATTCGGCAGCAGCAGACCGCTGGATGAAATTAAAAAGGATATGGATTATGAAGTTGATACGCTGATAAAGCCCAGGATTACCCACCAGCCTGCTTTTGCACCGATGACCCGCCAGGAAACGCCTTTAAAGAGCAAAACAACCACCGTCAGGGTGGATATAGAAAAACTTGACAGAATCTTAAATACGATAGGCGAACTGACGCTTGCGAAGGGGGCCGTCAAAAGGATCGGGATAGAGCTTGTCGAGGATTACGGGCATACCACTTTAGTCTATGATGTGCATAAGATATCGCAGACACTCGAGAGGAGACTGGCTGAACTTCAGGACCAGGTACTGGAAGTGAGAATGGTCCCGATAGGCCAGATATTCGCCAGATTAGGACAGGTCGCGAGGCGTTATTCGAGGGAGACAAGCAAGCAGATAGAGCTTGCAATGTTCGGGGAGGACACAGAGCTCGATAAGTACCTTGCAGAGGAGATCGTCGACCCACTGATGCATCTTATGAGGAACTCAATAGACCACGGCATAGAATCGCCAATTGAGAGGAAGAAAAAAGGCAAGAAAGAGACCGGAACAATAAGCCTAAAGGCATATCAGAAAGGCAATCACGTCCTGATAGCAATCAGGGATGACGGAGCAGGAATAGATATAGAAAGAGTAAGGGAAAAGGCAATTGAGAAAGGGCTTATCACCGCGGATTCCGGACTTGATGAAAAAGAGATTATCGATTTGATCTTCACTCCCGGATTCAGCACAATGGAAACTGTGAGTGAAGTTTCAGGCAGGGGAGTGGGGATGGACGTAGTTAAGTAAAAGCTGTCGGCCCTCGGCGGCTTTGCCGAGATTGAAAGCATAAAGGACGCCGGGACTTCCTTCACCCTCACACTCCCGATTACTCTTGCGATTATAAAGGCGCTCCTCGTGAGGGTCGGCAGTGAAAAATTTGCCGTGCCCCTGACGTCGATGACGGAGACGCTGGTAGTTGATGACAGGGACATACAGACAATTGAATGGAAAGAGGTCTATTATCTCAGGGGCGAGATGCTTCCCATGATAAGGCTTAACAGATTTTTTGAGCTGGAAGGGGACAAAAGCGGACGATCGTTCGCCGTCGTTGTCAGTTTCGGAGAAAAAAGGGTAGGGCTTCTGGTAGACGAACTTTTTGGACAGCATGAAATTGTTATTAAATCGCTTGGCGATTACCTGGATAAGCTGCGTGGTTTCGCCGGCGCGGCCGAGATCGGAAAGCATGAGGTGATACTCGTGCTGGACATCGAGTCTGTTATCGCCAAATCAGGGATCAAATAAAGAAGGGGGTTGCCATGTATGAGGAATTTTACGGACTAAACTCAAGACCTTTCAATAAAACACCTGATCCCAGATTTCTCTTCTTCAGCAAAACCCATGAGGAAGCACTCGCGAGATTGCATTATGCGGTTGAAGAAAGAGAAATAGTTATGCTTACTGGCGGTGTCGGATGCGGCAAGACGACCCTGACGAGGGCTTTGATGGACCGGCTTGACGACAGATGCACGGTTGTTAATATTATAAACCCCAGGCTCACCCCATCCCAGTTTTTAAGGACGATAGCAAAGAGGCTTGGCATCGGCATTTCTTATAATCTTAAGGCGGACCTTCTGGATGCGATTTACGAGAAATTTTATAACGGTTATGAAGCGGGTAATTTTTTTGTGATAATTATTGATGAGGCGCAGCTTATTCCAAACAGGGACACGTTCGAGGAGATAAGACTCCTTACGAATTTCCAGCTTGACCATTCAAACCTCATTAGTCTCATCCTTGTCGGCCAGCCCGACCTCCGGAGAAGATTGGACCATAAGTCATTACTGCCGCTGAAACAGCGCGTCGGCCTCTTCTATCATCTCGACGCCCTCAGCAATGACGAGCTGAAAGGCTATGTGGAATACAGGCTGCGGGTGAGCGGCAGGGAAGGTGTGTTGTTTACCGATGAAGCGCTGGAGTGTCTTTACCTGTATTCGAAGGGAATTCCCAGGCTGATAAACAGTATAGCTACATCGGCGCTTCTTGACGGGTTTGCGCAGGATATCAATATCATTAATGAAAGGCTTATCGAAGATGCATCGAAAGAACTGGGGTTAAATGGATATCGCGAAGATTAGGAAAAAGGCCCGGTCAAAAAAGAAAAAAAATGGGCCGGAGGAGGCGTCTGCCGAACAGGCCGCCGGGGCTGAAACCGTCTCTGCGGCCGCGTCGGGTGACGAGGTTGAAGATACATGGAAGGGGCCTGTTTCACCTGCGGATGAAGCCGGCGAAGGAGATGAAGCCAGGGAGCTTAAGCCCGATGAAGCTCAGTCCCCCGCATTCCTTGAACTGCTTATCGTCAGCCTTGAAAAAGAGGAATTCGCCTTCAGGATTTCCGAGGTTGAGGAGATAATAAGATATCAGAAGATAACGAAAATTCCGACGATGCCGGATTATGTTCTGGGGATAACTTCCCTGCGTGGGAAGATTATCCCTGTCATAGATATGAAGATAAGGCTCGGCCTTAAAAGGGAGACATCCGGAGGTGGCGATGTCGGCGATCAGACGGAAGAGTCGGAAGAGATGGAAGAGTCGGAAGAGATGGAAGAGATGGAAGAGATGGAAGAGATGGAAGAGATGGAAGAGATGGAAGAGATGGAAGAGATGGAAGAGTCGGAACCAAATGAAAAAATTGTGATTGTTTCGGGGCCCCTTGGTTTGATTGGGGCGACTGTCGATAAAGTGTCGGCTGTGGCAAGATTTACCGTCAATAAAACACTCGATCCCCCGGCGCATTTAACCGAAGGGGAACTGAAATTCATTGAAGGTGTTGTTATATATGAAAAGCGGTTCATATCGATTATACGATCGAAAGACACACTGAATATCAATGCCCGCTGAAGGAGGAGCTATGAGAGGAAAGCTGGAGTTAAAGATACTGACTTTTGTCGGTGTCCTTCTGCTTATGGGAATTTTAGCCACTGGATTTATAGTGAATATGATCGTAAAGTCGAGTCTGTACGACATAACGGAGAAGAGCACGGAAGCTATAGCGGATTTAATTGCCAACGATATCAGAAGGACGATGATCTCAGGTCATGCCGAAGTGACGAAGGCGTTGGTTGCCGAGATGGAAGGAGCGGGCGGAGTCAGGGAGATTTCGGTGATTAACTTCGAGGGGCGCGCCGCGTTCAAGAAGGGTTCCCCGGGGGTTGAGCGCGCTGCCATGAAGGAACTGTTAGAGACGGAAAATTCGTTGACTTACAGAGACAAAGAAAACCTTGTATTCTATAAACCTCTCAAAAACACGAAGAACTGCAACTCCTGTCATATGAACTCCCCTGGTATACTCGGCGCCGTCAAGATATCCTTCTCGATAAAAGACGAATACAGGAGGGCCGCCAATCTCATAATGGTCGCTATGCTTGTAATTTTGATGGGCTGTCTCTTCTTTATCGCCGGGCTATGGTGGATGCTCAGAAAAATGGTGATAAACCCGATTAAATCCCTGGAAGGTGAGGCGATAAAGTTTTCCGAAGGTGACCTGTCTTTCAAGGTTAATATAGACAGCAGTGATGAGATCGGGAGGTTCAGCAGGGCGATACGGGTCTCTCTTATGTCGATTTCAGGCATCCTGAAAAGGGTGAGGGAGTTATCACGGGGGGTATCACACTTCGCAGAGGACGTTGAACAGGAATCCCGGAAAGTCGTGGATTCCGCAATTCTTGAGACAGAGGCGATTACAAATATTTAGACCTCTATAGAGGAGATGAATTCTTCCATAACCGAGATTGCCGACGGCACGGAAGGGCTTGCGACATTCGCCGAGGAGACGGCCACGTCGATGGAGGAAGTTGTTATAAACATCGCGAATATCACAAACAGCGCTAATGACCTTTCCATGTCCGTGGAAGCTACTTCCGCGTCCATCGGGCAGTTATCCACCACAATAAAAGAGGTATCCGGAAATACAGGAGAACTCGCTGCGGCAGCCGAAGAGACCAGGACAGCGATAATCGGGATATCGACATCCATTAAAGAGGTCGAGCAGAGCGCCAAGGCTTCGGCGGCGCTGTCTGAAAAGGTGAAGAAAAACGCGATAACATTCGGCATGGTCTCTATAGAGAAGACCATAGAGGGAATGCGGAACATAAAAACTTCTGTCGAAAAGACGGCGGATTATATAACAAGATTAGGCGTTAGTTCCGATGAAATAGGCAAGATTCTGAACGTAATAGACGACATAACGGACCAGACAGCACTCCTGGCCCTTAATGCGGCGATTCTGGCCGCGCAGGCAGGTGAACACGGCAAGGGTTATTCTGTGGTTGCCGATGAGATCAAGGACCTTGCGGAGAGGACGGCTGAATCGACGCAGGAGATAGCGGCGCTTATTGATTCGGTCCAGGTGGTAGTGAGCGACGCGATCGGCGCAATGGACGAAGGCCTGATATCGGTTGAGACCGGGTTTAAGGTCACAAACGAGGCAGCGGACGCCCTGAGAAAAATAGTCGAGAGTTCCAAAAAATCATCTGAAATGGCGGCGACAATTGAGCTGTCCACCTCCGAGCAGTCAAAGGCCGCCCGGTTTGTTTCGGATGCGATGGAGAAGGTGCTCAGGGTGGTCGAGAAGATCGCAACGGCTACGACAGAGCAGGACAGGGGAATCATGCTTATTATCGAAGCGACCCAAAAGGTGAGTGATGTATCGAGGCATCTCAAGAGTGCTACCAATGAACAATCCTCGAACAGCAGGCGTATTTCAAACGCGATAGAGGTTGTATCCGACAACAGTCAGCATATCTCGAAGGCGATAAATGAACAGAAGATCGGACTGAACCAGATATGGTCATCGATAGAAAAAATAAAAAATCTTCCGGTCGAAAACAGGGAACGTTCATTAAGGCTCAACCGTGTGTTGATGGCCCTGCGTAAAGACGCCGACCTGGCTGCAACCGAGATGGAACAGTTTAAACTTACCGAAGAGATTGCTTCCGGGATTATAAGGATGGGCGTGGTGCCGCTTGAATCCCCCGCGGTGATGTTCAGGAAGTTCAGCCCCCTTGCGGATTACCTCGGCAGGAAGTGCAACAGGAAGATAGACCTCAAGGTCGCGATGGATTTTCAGGAGGCGATGGAGGATATCGGACGTGGGGTGACGCAATTTTGTTTTATGACGCCTTCGACCTACATAATGGCCCATAAGGATTACGGGATTGAAGTGCTGGTGGAAGCACTGAGAAACGGCAAGCCGTACCATCATGCCGTAATTATCGCAAAGAGTGACAGTGAAATTAATACCATCAAAGACATAAAAGGCCGGTCTTTTGCATTTGGTGACCAGTATTCGACATCCAGTCACGTAGTCCCCAGAGATATGCTCCTTGCCTCCGGCATCGATATAACCGATCTTTCATCTTACAATTACCTTGGTCATCATGACGAGATTTCAAGGGCTGTTCTCAGGGGTGATTTCGATGCTGGTGCCGTTATGGAGTCCACGGCATACAAATTCAGGGAGATGGGACTGAAATTCATCGCGTTTTCGTCCAGGATACCGGAATTCAATATATGCGTCTCGGGCACTCTTGAGCCGGAAATAACCGCTCAATTAAAGCAGGCCCTTACTTCCCTGAGTGATCTTACGCATGAAGGCGAGGTTGTGCTTAAAGCCATCAGTGAAAATTATACCGGGTTCAGGGAAGCCTCCGATGAAAGATATTTCGAGATAAGAATAATAATGTCAAAAATAGGTTTGATTTAACGTTAATTCAACCTCGAAAAAGACTGGCGGCATTTAATAACTAAAAGGTCGAAGGAGATGATCCGATGAATATTACCGAATATGGAAAGGGACCGGCGGCAAGATGATTTTCAGAAAATCAATAACAGCTAAATTTATAGTAACGTTATTCATTCTCCTTCTGATAGGCCAGACACTTGGCGCCCTGATGTTTTTACTGCATTCGAAATCGGTTTTTTATGAATGCCTTCAGATGAGAATTGATACGGAAGCGACTCTCCTGGCTGGTATCAGCTCCGGACCTCTGAAGACTGGTGATTATTCTCATGTATTGATTTCCATGCAAGAGCTGATGAAAGACATGGACATCGTCGGCATCGAGATTCTTGACGACAAGGGTAATATCGTTGCGGAAAAGACAAGAAAAACGAATACCGGTAGTAATACCGTTAAGCTTTTTTTATTTGAAGTAACGATGACATTAAAGAAAAACGTGGTTTTCGCCGGTGACGCGATCGGCGAAGTGATCATCAGGTATACTACAACCTCCATGAATAAAAACATCCTGAAAAGCATAAAGATGATGCCCTTTTATAATGGTGTTATGTTTTTGAGTGTTGGAGTCGCGTTCATATTCCTTTTCGGCCGGAATATCAAGAAACCTGTAATGGAGATAAACAGATCCATAGAAAAGATAACCAAGGGCGATCTTACTGTGGAGGTTCCAGATCTGGGCGAAAATGAGATCGGCGGTGTCGCCAGGGGGATAAATTTTCTTGCTGAGAGACTGACCACTATAATTTCGAATCTGAACGCCACCGCAGTTAACGTTTCGATGGCTGTAAAACAGGTTGATGTTATGTACTCCAATGTAATAGACGGCATAAAAAAACAGTCGGACGCAGTCAGGAAGATAATAAAATCGATACAGGACGCCAATGAATCACAGTCAGGGATAATTGTGAATACGGAAGAGCTCTCGAACTTTTCAACGGAAAACGTATCATCGCTTCTTCAGATGAAGGCCACGGCTGAGGAGATAGCCTCGAATATTCAGAGGCTTTACAGGGCCGCAGAGGATTCTTACGCGGTTATTGTGGATTTGACCCAGGCCTCGTCGGCAATATCAAAAAATTCGAAAGAGGTGGTGTACGCGGTTGAAACGACTTTTGTTTCAATTGAAGAGGTCGGGATGTCCATAAAAGAAGTTGAGGGCCGGGCTAAAGATTCCTCCAGGCTGGCGGAAGAGGTGAAGGACATCACCTCGGATACAGGCATGCTCGCGGTCGTTGATGCTGTTGAAGGGATCGGAAAAATTTCGGGTGAAGTTAAAAAATCCGCCGACATTATCCAGCGGCTTGGAACAAGATCAAAAGACATCGAAAAAGTTCTGTCCGTAATAAAAGATGTTACTGAACAGACGAACCTCCTAAGCCTTAACGCGGCGATTCTGGCGGCCCAGGCCGGTGAGCACGGCAAGAGCTTTTCTGTTGTGGCTGACGAAATAGGCGCGCTTTCGGAAAGGACCACAAGTTCAACAAGGGAGATAGCCGGTATAGTCAAGAATATACAGACTGATATAAAGGACGCTGTGCGTTCCATAGATTCCGCTAAAATAAAGGTGGATGAAGGGGGAGGGCTTGTTCTCAGGGTTGGAGACGCGCTCAAGACAACCCTGGCCGCGTCCGAACGTTCCGCCGAGATGACCAAGGCCATTGAACGTGCGACAGAGGAACAGTCTGTCGCCCTGAAACAGATTACATCTTCTATAGAAGATATCCGGACGATGATGAACAATGTTGCGGAATCGACCGGTGAACAGGAATATTTGATCAGCCATCTCCTGGAGGGGGCCGGCGAAGTTAAAGAGGTGGCGGACATCAGCAAACGCGGAACGGAAGAGCAGGCGATCGGCACGAGGATTATATTAAAGAATTTCGAACATACAAATGACAGGGTAACCCAGATAAACAGGGCGAGTATGCAGCAGAAGAGGCTTAATGACGAGATCGTGGCGTCCATGCAACAGATAAACAGCCTTGGAGACACAACCATTAAGGATATGGAGGAAGTGTCCCAGTCTCTGAACACCCTGTTCGGAGAAATAGAGATACTCAAAAAAGATATGGAGGTCTTCAAGGTCAGATAGATGCCTAAATTCGCCGTATTTAAGATATCGGATGAAAATTTTGGAATAGCAATAGAAAGGGTCGTGGAGATCCTGAAAGTCCCTAAGATATTTGCTATTCCGGGACTGCCGGGTTTCCTCTCCGGCATTATGAGTGTGAGGGGCGCCGTGATCCCTCTGCTGGATTTAAGGCGCCGTTTCGGCATGCAGCCGTCCGGTAAAAAAGAACGAATAATTATCGTGAGATTTGAACGGGAAAAGATAGGATTCCTCGTTGACGAAGTAAAAGAAATTCTTGAGCTGTCACATGAAGAGATAATAAAGCCACCTTCCCTGTTTAAAGGTTTCAAGACGGAATATATTACCGGCCTGGGTAAAAAGGATGAGAAGATAATAATACTTCTTAACATAGATAACCTGCTCACTTCCGAGGAGAAGATAAAATTGAGGGAGTCATTTGAGCTTTTGGAGGAAAACAGTGAGGGAGATAATCAGCCAACTTAATGACACCAATGTAGATACAAGAAGGGAAGCTGTTGAGAAAATCAGGGGGCTGAAGGATGAATCCTGCATACCTTTTCTCCTTAAAGCCATGGGAGATACAAGCTGGCGCGTCCGAAAGTCCGCAGTTGATGTCCTGCTTGAAGATTATTCCGTCGAGAAATACATCGATGGAGTGATTCGGCTTCTTTATGTTGAAGACAACGCCGGCGTAAGGAATTCCGCAATTGAAGCACTCATAAAACTTCGGGACAGGGCGACAGTTTTTCTTGTGAATGCCTTCGGAACCTCCAACAGGGGCGTCAGGAAGTTTATTATCGATGTCCTTGGTGAACAGATGGACCCCCGGTCGATTCCATTGATGCTGGACGCCATCAAAGATGAAGACGCGAATGTCCGCGCGACCGCAGTGGAACACCTGGGCAAGATACGGGAACCCTCCGTCGTGGATGCACTTATAAAGACGATAGATGAAGGAGATCTATGGACGGCGTATCCGGCTGCCGACGCACTTGGCAGGATAGGAAGCCGGAAGGCAGTGCCCCACCTGCTGTGCGCCCTGAAGAAGAAGCCCTTAAGAGAACCTGTTTTGAAGGCCCTCGGCCGCCTGTCGGAGACTTCAACGCTCGAATATATTATTCCGCTGCTGGAGGATGCTTCCCGGAATATCCGGGAACAGGCGCTAAAGACTATCGAAACATTTTACCATAACGGAATTGATGCTGAATTTATTACAGGCGAAATAAAAAGGATACTCGATGACCGGGCTCTTGATTTATTGATATCACACGCGTGGTCAAATAAACGCAATGTTAGATTTTCGGCAATACTGCTGCTCGGGTTGATGAAAGACGAAGCGGCTTACGGACCTCTCCTGGAGATATCGGACGAAGAGGAATTTGCCGAAGATGTAAAAAATGCGCTTGTCTTCATCGGGAAGGACAAGCCGGGGTCCCTGCTCGGACTGTTTGATACGGACAGCTCCAGCAGGAAACTTTTTATCTCCGGGGTGGCGGCGAAGATCGGCTCGCCGGCCTTTTACGGGATATTTGAAGAGATGCTGGGCGATGAAGACGGGCACGTGCGCTCAACAGCCGCGCTGGGGATATCAAAGCTTGACGATACGCGGTCGGTTAAAAAAATAAAAGCTCTTCTGAAAGACGAGTATGAAGATGTTCAGGAGGCTGCGGTTAAAGCGCTTTGGAACCTCCGAAGGGCATTGAAAACAGAGGATCTTCTCGTCATGCTCAGGGATAAAAATAACGCGGTCAGGAAGAACGCGGCCCTGCTGCTGGGCAAAATCAGGGCTGTGGAAGCAGTCGAAGAGCTTGGTTTTGCGTTAAAGGATGATGATGTGAAAATCAGGAAGGCGGTTGTTGAAGCACTGTCTTTAATAGGGACTGATGCGGCACTGAGATATCTTAAATCCGCTCTTACCGATGAAAACCCCGGCATAAGAATTTCTTCCGCCCTGGGCCTTGGAGCGACCGGGGGGGAAGAAGGACTGGATTCGCTGGTTATTCTGGCCGCTGACCCTGAAAATACGGTCAGGGGGGCCGCGGCAAAATCGCTCGGCATGCTGGGAAACAGGAGCGCGGTAAAAATCCTCGTGGATCTGCTTAAGGACGAAAACGGTTTTGTCGTTACGACCTCGATTGAAGCGTTAAGTATAATAGGAGGAGACGAGGCGAAAGATGCCATAATCGGGATGTTGCATTCCGACGACCTGGAAGTTAAAAGGACGGTGATATTATCCCTTGCTCCATTTGAAAATGTAGAAGACATTCTGGCACCTTTTTTAAGAGATCCCGACTGGGCCACCAGGATTGCCGCTGTCAGGGCGCTTGGCATGGGAGCTGAAGGCAAAATAAGGACTGAACTCGAAAGACTCCTTGACACTGAAGAAGATCCAGCGGTAAGAAAGGCTGTCGAGGAGACCCTGCGTGTTTGAGAAAGAAGATATTGTTCCTCTTTCAGAAGAAGTGTTCAGACTTATACGGGACCTTATAAATCAATATAGCGGACTCTATTTCGACGACAGCTACAGGTATCTTATCGAAAAAAGGCTCTCGAGACGGGTGAAGGGCCGCCAATTCGATAACTTCAGAGACTATTACAGGTATATTCTGTACGACAAAAACTCTGCGGAGGAATTATCGGAAGTAATCGATATTCTTACTATTAATGAGACATATTTTTTCAGGGAACAGAATCAGATCAGGGCGTTCAGCGAAGAGATTCTTCCTGAACTTAAAGAGACAAACAAATATAAGAGATCGCTCAGAATATGGTCTGGTGGATGCTCTACAGGAGAAGAACCGTATACTATCGCGATGCTGATAAATGAGACGGGCAATTTCATTAACTGGGATATCGAGATACACGGCAGCGATATAAACCAGAGGGTGCTGCAGGCCGCCAGGAAAGGTATATACAGGAAGAACTCCTTCAGAACCACGGAGCCTTACATTATTCAAAAATATTTCCGGCTGGAGGAGAGCTCTCACCGGATTATAGACAGCGTAAGAAAGAATGTAACTTTCAACCACCTGAACCTTCTCGACTCTGTCAGGACAAGATTTCTGGGTAAAATGGATGTTATATTCTGCAGAAATGTACTGATATACTTTGACTACAAATCAAGGAAAAAAGTCATCGAAAATTTTCATGACAGGCTTGTTGACGGTGGATACCTTCTGCTTGGACATGCCGAGTCTCTGCTGAATATCTCGACGGCCTTTTCGTTGAAGCATTTCAAAAATGATCTGGTCTACAGAAAACCTATCAAAAAAAAGGACGGGATCTGATATGAAGACAAAAATACTCGTTGTGGATGACTCCACCTATACAAGACAACTTATAAAAAAGATGCTGGAACAGGACCCTGACCTTGATGTTATATGTGTTGCCTCCGACGGCATTGACGCCATGGCCAAAACCCTGAGATACAAACCTCACATAATAACACTTGACTTTGAAATGCCGGAAATGGACGGATTCAGCTTTTTAAGGTGGCTGATGCGAGAGAGGCCGACGCCTGTAATAATGGTCAGTTCCCATAGCGATTCCAGAACTGTTTTCAAGGCACTTGAACTAGGAGCAGTGGATTTTATCGCGAAGCCCACCAGACACGCCTCTATAGAACTTCAGACCATAAAGAAGGACCTTATAGGGAAAGTCAGGGGAATAAAGGACATACGAATGGACCTGCTCAGACAGAACCTCGAATTCCTTAATAAAAAAGAACCGGTCAAACCCTCTGAAGAAAAAAGAAACCACGATACAAAGCTTCTGGCGATAGGTGCCTCCACTGGCGGGCCGGCGGCGCTTCAGATAATCCTGACAAGACTTCCGTCTGACTTTCCGGCCGCAATAGTGATAAGCCAGCACATTCCCCGGGGATTTACCCGTCATCTGGCTGAAAGGCTGGACAGCCTTTCAAAAATAAAAATAAAAGAGGCTGAAGACGGAAAGCCGGTCAAGCCCGGGACGGCACTTATATGTCCAGGGGATTATCACCTGGGCCTGCTCAGAAAAGGGGGAGAAACCCTGGTGTCCCTTGAGAGGGGAGCTTTGACAGACAGATACGTGCCTTCAGTGGACTTTATGATGAAGTCTGTGGCAAGAAATTTCGGACGTGACTCCATAGGGATTATTCTTACAGGCATGGGAAACGACGGCAAGGACGGGATGTTGGAAATAAAAGAAAAAGGCGGTTATACTATTGCTGAGTCCGAGGAAAGCGCGATTGTTTACGGGATGCCGGCGGAGGCGATAAAAGCAGGCGCGGCGAACAAGGTCCTCGATATAGCAGACATCCCTGCTGAAATAATAAAGGTGGTCAACAAACCGTAAGCAAAAGGGGGAGACTAGTGGAAAAAGAAAACAGTAATTTCAAGAAAGCGGATGAATTCCTTCAGATGTTTAAGCGAGGCGAGGAATTCACTAAGGCGCTTTTAAAAGATAACGAAAAACTCAGATATAATATAGTACAGCTTGAGGAGCAGTTGCAGAGGGCCGGCAACGAAGAAAGAATTAAGCTCTTCGAAGAGAGGATCGCTCAGCTCGAACAGGAGCTGAGTTCTTACCATGAAAGGTTCAGGGAGGTGGAAGCGGAGAACAGGGACTTCGCATTGAAGTACCTTGAAGTCGAAGAGGAGAACAATAACCTGGCCAACCTGTACGTGGCGAGCTACCAGCTTCATTCCACACTGGATTTTTCCGAGGTGCTGAGGGTCGTTCTTGAAATCGTAATAAATCTGATAGGCGCGAGAGAATTCACGATATTTCTCATTGATGAAAAGACGGATAACCTTCTTCCCGTCGCTGCCGAAGGCCTGGAGACTTCATCCGTGCCCAGAGTAAGGATCGGACAGGGGACAATCGGTACAGTGGCCAGGGAAGGTGAGAGTTTTTTTTCTGAAAACATAACCGAGGCAAAAGAAGTTAACCTTAACGAGCCCATAGTCTGTATTCCGCTGAAGATAAAAGATCATATTATCGGTGTTATCTCTATATATACTCTTCTGACGCAGAAGGCGGGCTTCACGAATATAGACTATGAATTGTTTAACCTGCTGGCGGGACATGCCGCGACAGCCATCTATTCCTCAAGGTTGTATACGCAGTCGGAGAGGAAACTTACCACTCTGCAGAGTTTTCTTGACCTTCTGAAAGAGAAAACAGTAAGATGAGGTGAACGATATGTGTAATATACTGATAGTGGAAGATTCACCAACTATGAGGCAGCTTATAAGTTTCGCGGTCAAAAGGATTCGCGGCGCCAGTGCTATCGAGGCAAATGACGGAGTGGACGCCCTGAAGAAATTATTGTCCAATAAAATAGACCTTATTCTTTCAGATATAAATATGCCTGTCATGGACGGCATTAAACTTATAAGTCTGGTGCGCGGCAATCCTGCTTATAAAGATATTCCCATAATCGTAATAACAACCGAAGGCGCCGAAGAAGACAGGAGAAGGGCTTTTGCCGTCGGTGCGAATGCGTTCATTCCGAAACCCATTCAGACGCAGGAACTGATTAAACTGGCCAACAAACTCCTGGAAAAATCTGCGGGTAGTTCACTCTAATTCCCCCACTTTACTTGGCCCACATTTCCGTCATTCCCGTGGTCTTTTGAGCGGGTCGACGCGACTCTCGCGAGGACTTACATCGAGAATCCAGAATTATTCTTTCGGTCGAAATGTCTATTCAGAGTTGAGGCGACGCAAGCTGCCCGCATGCGGCGCTGATGTCCCCTCCCTTACTCCGCCTGATAAGCGCGGTCATTTTATTCAGGTCAAGGATTTCCTGGAATTCAAGGATGTTTTTCTCCGATGAAGGTCTAAGCCCGTCCGGCCCGTCATGGTTCAGTGGTATAAGATTTATCTTGCAGCGCAGCCCTCTCAGTAGCTTGACGAGTCGGCGCGCGTCCCCGGGTGTATCGTTAACACCCTTAATCATGATGTACTCAAAAGTGATCCGCCGGCCCGGCCCCAGAGGAAACTTTTCGCAGGCTCCGATCAGGGCGGCGAGCGGATACTTTCTGTTTACAGGCATTATTCCGCTTCTCGAAGCCTCGGTTGTTGCGTTCAGAGAGACAGCGAGGTTTATTTCAGGCGCCTGTTGGGGCAGAAGGGGGAGCTTCGGCAGAATACCCGCAGTGGAAAGCGTTATTTTTCTTCTGGAGATTCCGGTGAATATCACGATTTTCCAGAGGGCCTCAACCACTTCATCAAAATTCATGAGCGGCTCTCCCATCCCCATAAATACGATATTGGTGATTTTTCGAGGTAAAAACACCCCGTCTTTATCTTTTGCCAAATGGGCCCGGGAAGTTATAACATCCGGTTCAGCCAAAATTCTGTTTACAGCGATTACCTGGTCCACTATCTCGTGGGACTTCAGATTTCTGGTCAGTCCCAGCTTCCCCGTCCGGCAGAAGCGACAGCCCAGCGCGCATCCAACCTGCGAGGATATACATAATGTCAGACGGTTTTTATCAGTTATCAGGACGCTTTCAATCAGGCGTCCGTCGTCCAGGGAAAAGAGGAATTTTTCAGTGCCGTCGGATGATACAAGTCTTTTGACGATTCTGATGCAGCTGATAAAAGCCAGTTCTTCAAGCGCCTTCCTGAGCTCTTTCGAAAACTCCGTGATCTCATCGATCGAGGATGCGTATTTTTCGTATATCCGGTGTATGATCTGGTCGGCCCTGTACCTGGGCAGGCCGTGGCTAACGGTAAAATCAAACATTTCGTCTTTTGAGAGCGATTTTAGATTTGTTTTTGACATGATAATCGAAAAAATCCCGGCAACCATCTCCGTGCCGCGTCTCAATTATACCGAGCAGCATTTTTACTTCGGATTGAGCGCCTCCTTAAGTGCCTTGCCCATTTTGAAATGCAGTACCTTTTTGCCGGGGACGTCAACACTTTCGCCTGTTTTGGGATTTCTGGCCTTCCGTGGCTTCCTTGTCTTCAGCCGGAAATTGCCGAACCCCCTTATCTCCAGCTTTTCCCCGTTAATCAGCGCATTCCTGATACAGTCGAATACAGTATCGACCACGATCTCTGTCTGGTTTCTTGTGAGGCCTTCGATCTTCTCCGAGGCTTTCTCTATGAGAACCGATTTAGTCATAAAACCTCCTTAGGGTGAATATAGGTATTTTATTGTGACGGCAGGGAAAATATCAGTCATCTCCCGGGGCAATTTATTTCTGAGTATGTCAAAAATTGAGAGCTTGTTTTCCCTGGTTACAATGTTGGGTTCACCTGTTATACCCGCCATTTCGGCCGCTATTTCAATTGAGTCTTCAAGTGTGCCGAGTTCATCCACCAGTCCGTATTCAACGGCCTGCTCGCCGGTGAAAATTCTGCCATCGGCTATTTTTTTGACTGCATCTATGTCCAGGCCCCTTCCCTCGGCTACGGCTTTTATAAACTGCTCATGAACGTTGTCCATTACTCCCTGCAGTATGTTCTTCTCTTCTTTCCCTATGGGGCGGTACATGGATCCGATGTCTTTATGCCTGCCGCTCTTTATAACCTCGGTCTTCACTCCTATTTTCTCCATAAGCTTTTCTATATTGGGTATTTCAAGTATGACACCTAAAGAGCCGGTCAGCGTCCCTGGATTTGCTATAATTTTTGTAGCTGGGGCCGATATATAATAGCCGCCTGATGCCGCGATCGAACCCATGGAGACGACGACGCTCTTTTTTGCGGCGGCCTTTTTTACCTGCGCGTATATCTCCTGTGAAGGCGCCACGGCGCCACCGGGGCTGTCGACTCTTATGACAATCGCCTTTATCGAGGCGTCGTTAGCGTATTTCTTTATCTCGTCCACGGTTTTTCCTGAGTCAAGTATGGGGCCTTCAACGCGGATGAGCGCTATTTTGCTTCCAAGGGGGATGTTGTTCTGAAATAAAGCAAGAACAAGACTTGCGATTATCAGAAAAAACAGCAGACCGGTTATAACCAGGCAGGCTTTTTTCACTGTTCCAGCCCTCTAATGTTTTTCATGCTCAAGCCGATTTTTCTTTCATTGAGGTCTATCTTTATAATCCTGGTCAGTATTTCATCGCCTTCTTTTATTTCAGTCCCGTCCTGATCGGGCTGAACGATCTCGGAGGTATATATAAGTCCCTCAATTCCGCCTTCCAGTTCGGTGAATATTCCAAAATCGGTAATCCTCAGAACTCTGCCCATGGCCTCATTTCCGAGCTTGAATGTCGATGGAATTGTCTCGATCCATGGATCCGGTTCAAGCTGTTTCAGCCCCAGCGCTATTCTTTCATTTTCAGGGTTGATCGCGAGGATAACGGCGTCTATCTTCTGTCCTTTCTTGAGGACTTCGGAAGGATGTTTTATATGTTTGGTCCATGAAATATCCGAAATATGAACGAGGCCGTCAACAGGCACATCAGGAAGTCCGATAAAGGCCCCGAATTCGGTCAGGCTCTTCACCTTGCCTGTAATTTTTTGTCCGGCCTTGTACTGCTCGCGTATAATCTCCCATGGATTCGGTTTTGTCTGTTTTATACTTAAAGAGAGCTTTCTCTCTCCTTTGTCTATCTTCAGAACGACCGCTTTAACGGCTTCCCCGACCGAGAGGTATTTTGACGGGTGCTTTGGTTTTGGAAGCCACTCCATCTCGGAGATATGCACAAGGCCTTCAAGTCCCTGTTCCAGTTCAATGAACGCTCCATAATCCGTAAGGTTGACAACCTTTCCCTCAAGAGTTTGTCCCATTGGATATTTTTCATCCGCGTTCAGCCATGGGTCGGGCTGTTTCTGCTTGTATCCGAGAGTTACCCTTTCTGTCGTTTCGTCATACTTGAGGACCAGCACATCGATCTTGTCCCCTATCGCGAAGAATTCCGACGGATGGTTTATCCTTCCCCATGAGATATCAGAGATATGAAGAAGGCCGTCCAGTCCGCCCAGGTCTATAAACACGCCGTAGTCCGTTATGTTTTTGACTATCCCCTCAAGGAGCGCGCCCTCTTTGATTTTTTCGATCGTCTCGACTTTCTGCTTGACTCTCTCTTCTTCGATTATCGCCCTTCTGGATACTATTATGTTCGAGTACTTACTGTTAATCTTCATTACCTTGAAGGTCATTTTTTCGCCAAGAAGGCGATCCAGGTCTTTAACTATTTTCGTATCGATCTGGGAGCCGGGGAGAAACGCATTAACCCCCCCTATATCAACTGTCATTCCACCCTTTGTTTTCTCTATAATCGTCCCCTCAATCAGGGCGCCGTCCTGCGCGGCTTTTTCTATTACTTCCCAGGATTTTATCTTTGACGCGTGTTCCTTGGACAATTTCACGATGCCCTCTGAATCCCTGATCTGTTCTATGTATACTTCGATAGGGTCGCCGGGGTTGAGTGAATTTAACTCGTCTTTCGTGAATTCAGAGATGCCGACAACACCCTCGGATTTATACCCGATATCAACGATAATGCCGTCATGCTTTACAGCCAATACCTTCCCCGCCAGTATTGTACCTTCCTGAATACCATGGAAAGTCTCGGCATAGAGCCTTTCCATTTCATTGTTTTCGATTTCCATTACTGTGTCTTCCTCCTATATCTTTAATTCTTTTTTTCACTTCCTTGATAAGCCATTTGGGCGTTGATGCGCCGGCGGTAATGCCGACGGTGTCGATGCCAATGAACCAGCCATATTCCAGCTCCGTAGCTGTCTCTATGTGATAGGTTATGACATTCAGTGATCTGCATAAATTCGCAAGTTGAGTTGTATTTGCGCTGTTCTTACCGCCGACCACCAGCATCACATCCACCTTTTTCGCCATATATTCGGTTTCTTCCAGTCTCAGTGCCGTGGAATTGCATATGGTATTATATACTTTAATTTCCTTGATATGCTCAATTATATCTGAAAGGGCTTTTTTCAGAGCTTCAACAGGCTGGGTGGTCTGGACCACAACCCCTACTTTGGATTTAAGCTTCGGCAAAGGGGTATCCCCATTCAAAACCATTACATCCTTGCCTGCGTAACTCATCAGTCCCCGCACTTCAGGGTGATTAATGTCTCCCAAAATAATTACCTGATAACCACTCTCTTTAAGAAGTTTAGCATAATGCTGCGCCTTTTTCACAAAGGGACACGTTGCATCGATTATCCTGAAACCATTAGCCGATATACTATCATATAGCTCACACGGTATGCCATGTGTCCTGATTATCAATGCCTTAATATTAGCATTATCGTTTATTTTGTCAATATCGACGGGGTGAATTCCCTTGCTCTTCATATCATCTATAACCTGGGGGTTGTGGATCAGGGGCCCCAGGGTATAGATGATATGCCCTCTGTTCTCTTTGGCTATATCAAATGTGATATCAATGGCCCTTTTAACCCCAAAACAGAATCCGGCCCTTTTTGCTGTGATTATCTTCAATGCGCGTTCCTCAGCATATGTCTTACTTCATGAATTTTTCCTGGTATTGTCAACTGTTATTCCCCGTCCCATATTAATTAATTCCAGCATCTTCTCTAAAACTTCATTCGTGGAGAGACAGGTTGAGTCGATAACATAAGCGTCTTCGGCTTTTTTGAGAGGCGCTATCTCCCTCCCGGAGTCTCTCATGTCCCTTGCGATTATCTCATTACGTATGTTGTCTTCATCCGCCCCGAATCCTTTTGAAATAAGTTCCCTGGTCCTTCTTCCCGCCCGTTCGTCGACCGAAGCGTCCAGGTAGAATTTCACATTGGCCCCCGGGAATACAACAGTGGTCATGTCGCGGCCCTCGGCCACAAGGTCTGTTGTTTCCGCCGCGTTTCTCTGTATCCTGAGCAGATATTCGCGTACCGGTCTTCTCGCGGAAAATACAGAGGCGTAATGACCGGCTTCAGGAGAACGGATATCCATGGAGACATCCTTCCCGTTAATCATGACCCGTCCGTCACTGAAGGCCACTTCCGTTCCCTTAAATGCAGATAATATGTCCTCGTCGGACGCGGTTTCGTCAAAGCCGGACCTGACGAGTTCCAGGGCGACGGCCCTGTAAAGCGCGCCTGTGTCGAGATAATCGAATCCGAGTCTGTCAGCGAGAAGTTTTGCGATTGTGCTTTTGCCCGCTCCTGACGGTCCGTCTATGGCGATTACTTTTTTCAAGAGGTCAGCCTTCCTATAATCTCAAAAAAATCCGGAAAAGATATGTTGACCGAGGAAATTCCGTTTATCGTTGATCCACCTTCAGCGTTCAGCGCGGCAACAGTCATTGACATTGCGATTCTGTGGTCACCGTGGCTGTCCATTGACGCGCCGTGTAGTCCGCCGCCGCCGTTGATGCTCAGGCCGTCGGCGAATTCTTCTATCTTTACGCCCATCTTTCTTAACTCCGAGGCGATTGATATTATCCTGTCCGATTCCTTCACCCGCAGTTCCTCCGCGCCGGTTATTGTGGTTGTCCCCTCCGCAAATGAGGCGGCGACGCATAGCACGGGAAATTCATCGATGAGAGAAGGTATATCGCTACCACCTATATTGACGGCCTTCAGACCGGAACCTCCCTTGCAGTATATATCGGCAACCGGTTCTCCCGAGACTTCCCGGATATTCGATATCCCGAAATCCGCCCCCATCTTTTTCAGCACATCAAGGAGTCCTGTCCGCGCGGGGTTTATTCCGACGTTTTTTAGCGTGATCTCGCCGCCGGGGACCAGTAACGCGGCGACAATAAAAAATGCGGCTGATGAGAAATCGCCGGGCACTTCAACTTCCACGGGTGTCAGTTCACGCCCCCCCCTAACCGATACTTTAAGTCCGTCGACTTTTACATCCGCGCCAAAAGCGGCCAGCATCCTTTCTGTATGGTCGCGTGATTTCGCCGGCTCCGTTATTACGGTTGTCCCTTCGGAATAAAGGCCGGCCAGGAGCAGACAGGATTTCACCTGGGCGCTGGCAACCGGCATGCTGTATTCTATGGCCCGAAGCCCGCCCCCCCTGATCGCTATCGGCGGAAACCTGTCATGAGACCTTGCCCTTATATCGGCCCCCATCATCGCGAGGGGTTCGATCACCCTTGCCATCGGCCTGGTCCTGAGGGAATCGTCGCCTGTCAGGACGGAAAAAAATGGGTTCCCTGCAAGAATTCCCGGCAGAAGTCTGATTGTTGTTCCTGAATTCCCGCAGTCGATGATATCGGCAGGCTCGGTCAGACCGCGCAGACCGTTGCCGCGTATGATAAGCCTGTCACCCTCATCTTTTATGTCCGTACCAACGGCCCTGAGCGCTTTTATTGTGCTCTGCGTGTCCTCCGCCCCAGCACATTCCTGACGACTCCCTTGCCTTTTGCAATAGAGGAAAGAATCACCGCCCTGTGAGAAATTGATTTGTCCGGGGGAGGAGAGAATTCCCCCTTGAATCTTCTCGCCCTGTTTATCTCAATTCGGTCCAATGCCGTCCCTCAGAGCCCGGGCTTTTTTGAATGCCACTTCAAGGGCCTCAGCGTCTGAAGTGCTGAGATAATATTCAAGCATATCCAGGTTTTTCCGGAAGATTGAGATGGTTTCGATCAGATTGTCTCTGTTGAGTAAACTGATGTCTCTCCATAATTCGGGCGGGCTGGAGGCTATTCTTGTTGTGTCTTTAAACCCCTGGCCGCAGAATCCCAGGTAGGAGTTATCGATTTCCGCCACGGCGTTTACTATGGCGTAAGCAATGATATGCGGAAGATGGCTGACAGCGGCATAGATCCTGTCATGTTTTTCAGGAGTCATTGTCAGAACGTTGGACCCTAACGACCGCC
Organism: Nitrospirota bacterium; assembly: GCA_024275975.1. GTDB lineage: Bacteria > Nitrospirota > Thermodesulfovibrionia > Thermodesulfovibrionales > UBA6898 > JAJRYC01. The sequence continues at coordinate 24,744 of JAJRYC010000029.1, forward strand.
ATAACCCGGAAACTGTTTCGAGCGCGCCGGCATCTGAATTTTCAGTCGGCGTAATGATGTATTTAGCGTTCCTGAAAAGTTCGGCCTTTGATGAGTCAATGCCGGAATGGTCGCTTCCAGCTATCGGATGGCCGCCTATATAATAGACGCCTTCAGGCATCAGTCTTTCCATTTCGTATACAAGGTTGCCTTTTACGCTCCCCACGTCGGTCACAATAGAGCCTTTTTTAAAGGCGGAACGGGATTTTTCCGTTAGATTGATAAAAGAGCCCACGGGAGTTGAGAACATTATCATGTCGGCGTCTTCACATGCGGCCGCCGGTTCAGCCTCAAAAGAATCGATGATGCCCCTCTCCCTGGCATTAATCAGGTTGCCGGTATTTCTGCCGAAACCTGTCATATGATCGCAGAATCCGTTTTTCCTCATGGCGCGCGCGAATGACGCCCCGATCAGTCCAACGCCCAGTATTGTGATCTTGTTGAAATGTATTTTTGTCATAAAATTCCGGTTCTATATATTACTTGTATTATATTTCCCTGTCGACGGCTTCCGCAACGCGCTTAAGTTCCAGCATCAGATCCGCGAACATATCCGGCTTGAGAGACTGTTCGCCGTCGGAGAGCGCTTCTTCGGGATTTGTGTGTACCTCTATAATAATCGCATCGGCCCCGGCGGCGATGGCCGCCTTTGTCATCGGCGCTACAAGCTCCAGTTTCCCGACGCCATGGCTTGGGTCGACAGCGACCGGGAGGTGCGTGAGTTTTTTGAGAACGGGCACTGCGCTCAGGTCTAGTGTGTTCCTCGTTGCGGTCTCAAACGTCCTTATGCCTCTTTCACAGAGTATCACCTCCTGATTTCCCCTGGACATAATATATTCGGCGGACATAAGCCATTCCTTTATGGTTGCCGATAGTCCCCGTTTAAGCATAACTGGTTTGTTGACGGCGCCTACTTCCAGCAGAAGCCTGAAATTCTGCATATTCCGCGCGCCTATCTGGATTATATCGGCATATTCCATGATTGCGTCCAGGTCTCTTGGATCCATTATCTCCGTAATAATTGGAAGTCCGGTTTTCTCCCGTGCGTCCGCGAGGTAGCGGAGCCCTTCTTTTCCCAGCCCCTGAAAGGAGTAGGGGGAGGTTCTCGGTTTGTACGCGCCGCCTCTCAGAAATGTCGCGCCCGCTTTTTTTACTTCCCTGGCTATATTCATGAGTACAGTCTCATCTTCTACAGCACACGGCCCGGCCATCACCGGAATCTTCTTTCCGCCGATTATGTTTCCTCTTACATTTATTACTGTATTTTCCTTTCTGAATTCCCGGCTTGCGAGTTTATACGGCTTCAGTATCCTCACAACACTTTCGACCGCCGGTATCGCGCGGAAGGCGTCTTCCTCTTCCTCCGTCACCTTTGCCGTATCTCCGATAACGCCGATTACTATTCTTTCAGTGCCCTTTGAGATATTGGACTTAAGCCCCCGGCTTTCAAGTTTTTTAATAACATGCCTTATTTCTTCTTCCGATGCATCCTGCCTTAAAACAATGATATCCATCCAGTCCTCCTTATATGCAACAACCTTTAATATAATATAAATTTAATGATTCGTTAACCGGAAACAACCGGTTCATCCAGCATCAGCTGTCTTAATTCATCAATTAAACGCCTGTTCTCTTCTGGCAGACCTATGGTCACCCTTATCTCATTCGGGCCGACAGGCCTCACAATAATTCCCTTCCGGAGAAGTTTCTCATATAAAGTGCCGGAACTGCTCTCTGTTGAAATATATATAAAGTTGGCCTCTGTCGGGACATATTTTATATTCACAGAGCTGAATTCCCGGTACAGATATTTTTTGCCTTCTTCATTCAGTGCCCTGGATCTCCGTACATGTTCCTCGTCGTTAAGCGCCTCGATGGCCGCCTTCTGGGCCAATGTATTCGTATTAAAAGGGTCTCTTATCTTGTGCATTTCTGATATTATCTCTTCTTTTGCCATTCCATAGCCCATCCTCAGGCCGGCAAGGCCGTATATTTTAGAGAACGTTCTCAGGACAAGTATATTCTTTCTGCTCCTTAAGTGCCCGATTCCGGAGGCGTAATCAGGGTCCGAGACATATTCGTAATACGCCTCGTCAACAACGACAAGTAAATCATCCGGGACTCTCTCCATGAAATCATCGAATTCATCGTTCCTGATTATAGTGCCTGTTGGATTGTTTGGGTTGGCAATAAAAATCATCCTGGTTTCCGGATTAATCGAATCCGCCATCGCGTTCAGATCGTGTGTATGATTTTTCAGTGGTATCCGGACGGGATTGCCGCCAACGGCCTGCACCGCCATTGAGTAGACCACAAAAGAAGGCACCGCCATGACGGCGTTGTCTCCGGCCTTCAGAAATGTCCTTACGGCGATATCTATAAGCTGGTTTGACCCGTTTCCGAGGATCAGTTCATCTTCCCCGACGGAAAGTTTTTCCGACAGTCTCTTTCTGAGATAATAACCGCTGCCGTCGGGATATCTGTGCAGGCCGGTGATGGAGTTTTTAACCGCCTCCAGCGCCCTGGGTGACGGACCTGCCGGGTTTTCGTTCGACGCCAGTTTTATCGACCCGGAAATGCCGAGTTCTCTTTCGAGTTCTTCTACCGGCTTGCCCGGGATATAGGGCTGTATCTCTCTCACATATTCAGGCGGACGGATCACTGTATGCCGCCCTGCGGGTATGAGCCTAGTATCTTAAGGTAGAGACATCCTTCTTTTATTGATTCTATGGCTTTTTTTACTTTCCTGTCTTCGATATGGCCTTCCATGTCTACAAAGAAGATATAATCCCATGCCTTTCGTTTGGACGGCCTTGATTCTATCTTTGTAAGGTTAATCTTCATTTTCCTGAAAGGGAGCAGAATTTCATAAAGGGCGCCAGGACTGTCTTTGATAGAAAACATTATGGATGTCTTGTCATTGCCCGTCTTCGCCGGAAATTCTTTGGATATGACCAGGAATCTGGTGACATTGTGCCTGCTGTCCTCGATATTTTTTTCAACAAAGGACAGATCATAAACCTTTGCGGCAAGTTGGCTCGCAATGGCGGCGGCTTCCCTGTCTTTGGACGCCAGTTCCGCGGCCTTCGAGGTGCTGCTCGACTCAATAATCGGGACTCCGGGCATATTCGACTCAAGCCAATGCCTGCATTGCGCCAGCGGCTGGGGATGAGAGTAAATTCTTTTTATCCTGGATTTTTCCGTCTGCGTGGAGAGCAGGTTATGCGATACTTCTAGTATTATCTCGGCCGCTATCTTCAGGTCAAAGTCAATAAACATATCGAGTGTATAACTGACTACACCCTCGGTGGAGTTCTCTATCGGGACGACCCCGTAGTCCGCCTTCCAGAGTTCTACGTTTTCGAAGACCAGTTTAATGCTGTCTACCGGTATAAAAGACGCGGACGAGCCGAATTGCCTCAGAGCGGCAAGGTGAGTAAACGTGGCTGAAGGTCCCAGCCCGACCACCTTCAAAGGTTCTTCAAGGGAAAGCGAAGCAGAGAGGATCTCCCTGTATATGAATTTCAGCGCGTCGTTAGGGAATGGGCCTTTATTTTTAGTGGTGAGCCTTTCGAATATCTGGCGTTCACGTTCCGGAGAGTGATATTTCATTTTTCCGCTCTGTTTGGTCTTTCCGACCTCAATAACGGTCTCCGCCCGTCTGTTCAGCAGGTCGAGTATCCTGTCATCAATTTCATCGATCCGGTTTCTGAGTTTGTCGAGTTTTTCCATGGATATCCTTTAATAAATTTAAATGTCCCTGTCGGGCAGGTGCCGTGCCATGACTGTATTGTCTCACTCCTCGAGACTGTTCATCATTACCAGGGCGTACTAAACCGGAAAATCCGGGATTCCCCCCCTCCGGTCAAAATGACAAATCAGCGTTAACCCGGCACCGGAAATAACTTTACTAGCATTTATATTACTTGAATTTTTTCTGTTTTATCAAGAGTTTTGAAGATGATTTAAAGATCATTCCATGTCTGCCCGATTTTTCATCGCCTTCCGGCGGAGTGAACCGTGAAATCCCTGCCCTGAAGCGTATCATTTTCAATGGCTGCGGAGGCCTTGCTGGAATATTTTTGGGAGTCCCTTTAATATTATATGGGTAATATATATAAAGGATAAGGGAGTGATAGGCTGAAATGCGGAAGAACAATATCGGTGGTGTTACGGAGATATTAGGCCACAGAGAGGCGCTAAGAGTTGAAAGAAATGGTTCGATAACAATAAATACCCCCGGCGTCGGTGGGTACGGGAAGGTTGAATAACGCGATTTATCCCGCGTCTCGTCATATCCTCAGCCGTTTCTTTATGCTTTCGGGATTAAAGAAAGTTGTAATAAACATCACATACTCCGATATAATATACACAGCGTCCGGTAAGACTCCCGGACCATAAAAGATATAAAGATAGCGATGAATAAAAACACAAGAGAGATGAAACTGCAGGCAGAGGGCATCACATGCTCAAGCTGTGCAAAAGACATGGAAAACATACTCCGTGATAAAGACGGCATCATTGATGTCACCGTCAGGTTCGCGGACGAGACAATAGATATCAGATACGACACCGGTGTGATCGACAGAAAGCAGGTCTTTATTGCCGCGAGAAAGCTGGGATATAAAGTAAAGATCATACATGAATCGCCGGCTGAATAACTCTTTCCGGAGACAGGGCAGGGCGCAAGCCTGATCCAGCGGTATACATTCAATGAAACTTTATTTCACACAAGACAACGGACATGTAGACGAGGCGATTAAGGGCCTGATGGATATGGTCGATGGTATCCGCCGACCTGAAATCGTCCGGGATATGATTCTGGCTGCGCTCAAGGCCGGACAGGAAGATGACGAAAGGGCCGACCTCAAATTAATGAACACATCATTGAAAGAGATGAGGTTTACCGCTAAAGTATTTGGACCTTACCGGAAATTCAGGAAGGTAACGGTCTTTGGTTCGGCCAGGGTAAAGCCTGAAGACACGGTTTACGGAATGGCCCGTCGCTTTGGAGAGAAACTGGTTGAGGACGGTTATTATGTGATCACCGGAGCCGGAGGGGGCATTATGGAAGCAGCCGCCAAAGGCGCCGGCGCTGAGCATTCATTTGGAGTTAACATCCGGCTCCCGTTTGAACAGGTTCCCAACCCGGTATTCAAAAAGAACCCCCGTCTTATCACCTATAAATATTTTTTCAACCGCAAGGTCGCGTTTCTTAAGGAGGCAAGTGCAGTCGTGCTCTTCCCCGGCGGTTTTGGCACCCTGGATGAAACCATGGAAGCGATCACCCTGATACAGACCGGAAAGCATAATCCCATACCGCTTATACTCATTGACGAGCCCGGCGGCACATACTGGCCCAGTTGGATAGAGTTTTTCAGAAAAGAACTCCTCACGCGGAAATATATCAATCCCATGGATTTTTCGATATTTGAATGCGTTGAATCCGTGGACTCTGCCGTAGAGAAGATCAATCATTTCTACCGTCGTTACCACAGTCAGCGTTACGTTAATAAAAAACTTGTCATCAGGCTGTCGTCCGCCCTTGAACCCGGACAGGTGGATGAACTGAATACATCTTTCCGGGATATAATTGATCCCGGAGGAAAAATATATCTTACAGCCGCCCTGCCCGAAGAGGCCGACGAGCCGGAGATAGCCGGTCTGCCCCGACTTGTAATTGATTTCAACCGCAAAAGTTTTGGAAGACTCTGCCGGCTCATCAGCGCCATCAATGACTTTTAGTCCCGGCGCCGTAACGGATAAAAGAAGTTCAACGTTCAATGTTCAAAGTTCAAAGTTCAACGAACGGCAACGGCGCAAAGGATAACGGCGCATAGCGTAACGGACAAAAGAAGTTCAACGTTCAGAGGCAGAAACTCAGCAACAACAGACTAAGGACGAAAAGCAAAGCTCAGACAGTCTTGAATTCTACACGCGTTCAGTCTCGGAAGCATCCCTAAAATAATCAAAGGGGATTAGAAAGCAATACCTGCTAGAACCCCCTTTTGACTTAAGCTGACGTTTGGGAAATGTAAGCTAATTTCTGGTAATCTGGGGGTAGTCCCGCAAAAAAGCATAGAAAAAATGAGCAGTTACAAAAGCGACAAGATAAGCGGAGGCCAAAAGTTGTAGGCACACGATATATAGTTTTAG
>JAJRYC010000030.1 GCA_024275975.1 Nitrospirota bacterium
CCCACAGAAACAACAGCCGATGCCGGAGAAATACGGACGCTGAAAAGAGGTCCTGCAAATTCAAAAAACTCTTTCTGTCCGGTCGTCTCTTCAGCAGAGGAAACAGCCAGAGGCTTTGCACTATCTTCACCTGAAACCGGCAGAGAGTCTCTCGAAGCACCGGTCCGGCTCATGCTGTCCATATGAATATCAAACCAGTCATATTCATCTTTCGGGAGTGCGAGAATCGCCTCTTTTAATGCATTCTGTACAGACTTGAGTATCTTCCGGCTTGCCCTCTCCTCTTCAGCCTTGCGCTGCTCGGAAATAATTTCATTCAGCCTCGTCTCGAGCGGTTTTAAGGCTGAGGTAAATTCGGAGAAATTATTGTCGTGGATGACCCCGCTTCTCGTGCCGGGGGTAATATTCAGAAAAGGGACATCAATAATGCCCTGAAGCCAGCCCGATGTCCATGGCTCGGACCTGAACACATCGAGGTCCATAATTGAATTAAGGACCCTTGTGCCTGAACGGTACAGGCCGACAATATTTTCGCTGCCGGCTTCGTTGAGGTAAAGTTCCGTATAGACTTCTCCTTTATCAGAAGAGACCGCCGGAAGACGGTGAAGCAGGCGCCCGGAAAACTCGCGAGGTTCAACCAGCAGCTCCTTGCGCGCCGTCCTGTCGGTTATTTTTATGGTAATTTCCGATTTACGGATACGGTCCCTCAGTTCTGAAGCAAGATAACGCTGGATCTTCTCACCATTAATGTGCCTGACCCCCGGAAGCAGAGGCGAGATCGAAAGCTCCGTGCCGTTGACCGATAACAGCGTACGTTTCTGTTTTATTGTATAGCCGGGGTCCCCCTTTACCATCCGCATCTGATACGTCCTGCCGTCCTGGCCGGAAGATAAGATGCTCAGCCTCTCCCCCACGGTCCAGAAGCTGAGAAGCCCGATGCCGAACTCCCCCTGTATTCCGGCGGAACCCTCCCTCTTTAACTGTCTCTTGATGGAGTCACAGATATGCGTGGCCACATACTTGAAATTCGGAAGCCCCTCTTCGTCCCTCCTGATACCCTCACCATCATCGATAATCCTGAGAAAACTATCACCTTTTTCTTTCCCGCGTATAATCGTTATGTTTCTTGCACCGGCATCAATACTGTTTTCAACAAATTCTGCAATCGCCTTCAGGGGGTTGCTCTGGGAAAGTGCGATAATGGTTATGGCATTCCAGTTGTCGCCTATCCGGAGCCTGCCGCTGGTGCCGGAAGCAGGGCCCTGCTTTTTACCAGAGGACATCTTTTTAGCCATTACAGCCTTGCTCCTTCTGAACAAACATTGATAAAATCAGCATAGATATAAAGCTCATCTCTCTTTCCGCCTGTTACTCAAACAGGTTTGAATAGTATGGCACTGCACTATGAGATATTCAAGTCATCTAAAAGTCGAATATCCTGGAGCAGTTTATTCTCTTACTTTAAATAGGGGAAATGCCTATAGAACTACAGCACAAAAAACGGCGCATGATTTGATGTGAATATTGGCGGGGCTTTTTTAATGATCTCCGCAACAGCTTTATGTTTCCTGAATTCATTGTTCAGGAACTGCCGGACCTGTTTTCTGTTCCACTATTCTGCCGGATTAATACTCCATCAACTTTTGCGCAAGGCGATGGAGCTCCGGGTTAGCAAGGGCTGATACCTTCTTCTTTACAGTACGAGGAAAATATATTTAAGACGACTTTTCAAATTCGTAATTTATGCACTTTGATACCAAATGCCACAACTTATGAACGTTACCAAAAAATTGAACGGGGAACGATCCTTGATGAGATAACCAGAAGCGGTATCGAAGTAAAAATTGGCGGGAGCGTGTGGGAATCGAACCCAGCCAACCCCCTTAATTTAAAAGGTTTTTGGGGCCGATTACTGACTGTCCGCTCTTATTCTCATGCCGGGATTTTCAGTGTATCGAGAAGCTCCGATACTTTCTCGTACGCCCTGCGCATGATTATTTCTCTATCTTCCTTTTCCTCTATTTCCAGGAAATCCGCCACCCATTTCGGCCCGATATGTTCTACTGATGCGAACTTGCCCCTGACTTTGCCAAGCCCTTCTTTAACCAGTTTGTTTTTTATAAGCGTCCTGAATTCATCTGCAAGTTCTTTAACACCTCCCGGGTAATGATCAATACAATAATAGATATCATAGGCATCCTTCTCTTTCATCCTTTCATACAGCGCCATTCCTTTCATCACAAGAAACGGCACTATCCCGGACACCTTGAAGCTTACCTTGTCCTTTCCTCCATCCGGCAGTTCTCCCTCAAGTGTTACGGTAATCGATGAATCAAATGCAAGGTCACATCCTCTCGCTTTTCTTGCCCGGACATCCTGGACTTTCTGTGTTCGACGACCTTTGCCCGTGCCGCCGTATTCACCCGCCATAAGATCAACTTCAACATCTACGGGTTCAGACCCTTTAACCGCAACTTTTCTGAAAAACCTGAAAGGCTGATCTTTGTCCTGAGTATACCCGCGTTTCAGAAATGCCTCCAGAATTGTCTGATAGGTATCATCAGGGATTTTTGAAAAATTCAGCGCTACATCTATATCCAGACTCCCTATATGAGGTTCTTCAGATTGCGGTAACAGGAATGATGGAGTCCAGCCGCCTATGATAACCATTTCATCCCTTATCTCGCCCATAAGATGAACAAGTTCTAAAAGGACTGCCTTGCAGGCATGAACCTCCTTATCCCCATAATCGCTTTTGCTTACCACGTGGGTTTAATCCTCCGTTCAAAAACTGCCTGTGCAGCCTCCTCACCCCTGCCTTTATAACTCTTCAGGTCAAGGTAAAGCTGAATGTCGGAGACTACTTTGACTCCATCTATATCTTGCATAGCATAAAAAACACCTTCATCATACGGTCTAATGAGAGATACATTAGCTCCGCTTTCCACCTTCTTGAATTGCAAAGCATCTGCAATTTCATCAACGTTTCCGTCAACGTAGGCAAAGAACCTTAAGAATCTTACAAAGGGAGCCACCTTTCTGGCGCCGGAAAACAATGCTAATCCATACCGTAAGTTTCTTTTAATGCATTCTCTTTCAATCGCTTTTTCGAGCTGATCTTCCGGGAGGCCGGAATAGAAGGAGTAAATTTCATTCTTTGTATAAGAGTAATTATCAGTCCATCGGGTCAACGCTTCCTCCGGTTTAACCAGATAAAATTTCCTGTTTTCTTCCTTAATCCATTCTTCAGCAAGTAGCGCCTGTTTCACCTTTGAGACCAACCCTATGCTAATACCGGCTTCTGCGGACATGTTTTCTACAAACCATTTTTTAGAAAGGCTTGTCAGAAGCACTCGCAGGATCCTGCTCGATTTCGGGGAGAAAACCGATTTCGCAGTCCGCTTGACAGTAAAGGGATTCGGAATGCCGCTTCTGTCTATGAAAATATTCCTGAAAGATATAAAAGCATTGCCGGCAAGATCAGCGCATCCTATGCCTTCCTCTTTACATATCTGTCTGCTGGCATCGCTCAGATATGGGGCCACCAATATACCATAGGCATCTTTATATTCCTGAAGACAATTTTTGAGCTGAGATATTGCCATCCTTACAAGTCGCGGTTCGCCCTGTGATTTTATTTCTACAATAATCTTTGCTGGTTTGCCGGTAACACGGGTATCGAATAATATATCAATTTCCTTATCATTAATTTTGATATTGGACTTTGAGCCCGTTAC
>JAJRYC010000031.1 GCA_024275975.1 Nitrospirota bacterium
CGGTATCTCCCCGACAGGAGTCTTTTTAAACTTCTTATGCCGTCCGGGGATGCCTCTGGTGAGGAGTTCCTGCATCAACCCCTTTTTCACAACCTTTGTCTGTTCAATGACCGCTTTTGTTTTTTCAATCGCATCATCTACAGATGAAAGGATTGCTGCAATTTTGCGCTGTTCAGGGATAGGGGGCAAAAGGAATTCCAAAGTTTCAAGATGCTTCTTACTAATTGCTCCGAAAGTACTGCCCTGTGATATGTTGCATAATTGCTGAACATTTTTTAACAGAGCATACCATCCAAATACAGCAATGGCGTTAGTAAACCTTATAGCTGCCAGGCCTCGCCCAATACAGTACGGCTGGTCAGCCATGTTCAAAGCCCCAACAGGTGCACGTACACTCATCAAAACATCTCCTTTATCGGCCAATTTTAAAGGGGTAGAACACCATTTTACCGGAGCAGGATATTGAGCATTAAACTCTGCATTCCCTTGCAAAAATGGCATTCCATTTCCTGAATCATTCACATCCTTAGATGAAGGAGATTGCCCCATTGTAATAAATGCAATATCTGCCAATTTTATATTCTCCCACACCTTCGGCACCGACTTACTCACCTTCACCCTCCAACTCCTCTTTCCCAAGTTCCTGCATAATCTCTTTTTCCAGTTCTTCCGGTTTCGGAAGTTTATCGGCAAGTTCTGCAGGAAGTTTACGGGTTAGGGTATACTCAGCCACACCTACAGGCTTATCAATCCCTTTCAGTGAATATTCCACCTCTATACGATTGCGGTCTCCGCACAGGATAATGCCGATAGATGGATTCTCATCAGGCTCGCGAACGAAATCATTAAGCAGGTTCAGGTAGAAGTTCATTTTTCCTGCGTATTCAGGTTTAAACCTCCCTGTTTTTAATTCAATCGCCACCAGACACTTGAGTTTTCGGTGATAGAAAAGAAGGTCTATAAAATACTCCTCATCGTTGAGTTTTATGGGGTGCTGATTTCCGATAAAAGCAAAGCCATGACCAAACTCCAGCAAAACTTCGCGGATACGGTTAACCATGCGCCGCTCCAGTTCACGTTCAACAACAGGCCTGGTGATTCCAAGGAAGTCGAGGGCATAGACATCCTTCATAGCCTGATCTGCCTGTTCAGCAATAGCTGCAGGTAAAGTATCCTGAAAATTATGCTGTTTGGAAGTTGCCTTGTGTCTCAGGTAAGCCCTGGTCTTAATCTGATTCAAAAGCACATTACGGCTCCATCCCATTTCTGCTGTCATTCTGAGATAGTATTCCCTTTCTTGCACATTTTTAACCTTGGTCATTATGCTAATATTCTGTCCCCATGGAATTTCTCTAACAAGTTGTAAGAGATTTGGGTAATCCCTGTATTCAAGGTACATCTGTCGCATAAACCAAAGGTTAGGAGTCGAAAACCCTGCTGTGCCTGGAAACTCCTCACGCAAGTCGTGCGATAATCTCTCAACTATGGATTTGCCCCAACCTTCGCGTGCCTGACGTTCCGCTATTTCTCTGCCAATATTCCAATAAAGCTGAATCAGTTCTTTATTGACCGCACGGTAAGCCAGAATACGGCTTTCCTGAATTCGCTTTTTTACCGTTTGTAATAAGTCTCCGTAACCGGATGGCAAAAGATGATCGCTCTTCATGGAACTCATCCCTTATCCTTCCTATACGAATCTTCAAGGTTCAGCCAGAACTCAGGGGAAGTCCCCAGTGTTTCAGAGAAAAGGATAGCAGTTTCCGGGATAATTGTCTTCTTACCGGCTATTATTGCATTAATGGACTGCAAAGGCTTACCCGTTATCTCTGCAAAATCTCCCTGGGTCCAGCCGCGTGCATCAAGCTCTTCTTTTAATATTTCACCCGGCTGTATTGCACGATATGGTCTTTTCTTGTCTTCCATTTCAACTTCCATAGGGACCTTGCTTCCTTTACTCATATCCAAGCTCCTTCAGGTATGCATTCATCCTTGCCTCTGCCTCATCACGCTCTTTCTCAAGCTGGCGAAGCTTTTTTAAAGCCTCCTTTATATCAATCTTTGGTTCAGGAATTGTGTTATCCACATATCTGGTGATATTCAGGTTATAGTCATTGTCTTTA
>JAJRYC010000032.1 GCA_024275975.1 Nitrospirota bacterium
CCAGCTAAAAAAGCTACATCCCGGGAAATAAATTATGACGAGTATATGTCCCGATTAACAGATGGTGATTTTTCCGGCGCTACGAAATACAGGATAGATGGAGATTTCGAAAAAGAGGAGATGATAGACCATTCCAAGTTCGGGATAGGGATAGTTTTGTATGTGATTCAGAACGATAAAATAGAAGTTCTCTTTAAGGAAGGCCCCAAGCTGCTCGTCCAGAACAAAGAATCAGTCTGAAGCACAAGGATTTAGTCCGTTCAGTCACAGCTTAATTTAAACCTCGAAAATTTTTTTCCCGTTAAGCATTCGATGTCAACAGCCGCCGGCAGGCGGTTTGGGCACCTATTTAACATACCCCAATGATTGCAGTTCCCTGAGTGTTTTCTTATCAAGTACTACTTCCCGTCGTTTGACGTCCCGGTCGGGTTTGGTTGCCGCCATCCAGTCAAGCAACTGTGCCTGAAACGATGCGGTAAGTTCAGGGTAGTCCGACGCAATATTCCGCATCTCGCCCGGGTCTGCTTGAAGATCATAGAATTCTTCGCTCTGATCGACCGGCGAGTAAATGTACTTAAATTCATTCGTACGCATAGCTATGTCGTCCGCCCGCGTACTAAAAGCTGGATTTTTCTTGTCCCGCTTTTGCGCCGTCAAGTCCCTGCCCTGTATCGGCCGGGCAACAGAAAGTCCAACCTGCCTCAGGATAGTCGGCATAATATCGATGAGTTCGACCTGTTCGTCCACTTTTCGCTGGTAACAGTTGGGCCCTGGACAAGGGAATTTTATGATTAGCGGAACACGCAGGAGCACGTCATAAAGTGATGTACCATGGGTAAAATGACCATGCTCCAGAAACTCCTCCCCGTGATCAGCGGTCAGGATGATAAGCGTTTCATCATACAAGCCGCGGGATTTTAGTTCCTTGATCAATTTTCCGATTTCAGCATCAAGAAATTGGATCTGTTCGTCATATGCATCACTCATATGAGTAACAACCTTGTCATCCAGTACAATCCCGCCATGCTGAGCCTTAGCAATGATTTCCCGACTGTTATAGTCAACACTGGACGGCGGACCGCTATACATGCCGGCGAAAGGTGGCGGAGATGAATAGGGCCAGTGTACGTCGATATAATGAAAATAGGCAAAAAAGCCCTGTTCATGACCATCGAGCCAATTTAAAAAACGGTCGTGTATCTTCGGAGCACTGATGGAATTTTCGTCAGTGAGTCCCATTTCATATGTTTCGAATCCCTGAGCAAATCCAAATCTTGGCAGGAGATGTACATTACTGCCCAAAGCAACAGTATTATAGCCGGCATCCGCCATAACTTCCGCCAGTGTCGTCAAGCCCGGCAGTAAAACATCGACCCTGGTTGCACCTTGATCATCGGTGCGGCCCCATGCGCCGCTATCGATACCGTGCTGATAAGGATAAAGAGACGTGAACAGGGATGCGACGGAGGGCTTCGTCCATGAGGCGGGAGCTACGGCCTGAGTAAAGATCCAACCGCCCTCACGCAGCAGTTCATTAATATTCGGACTGGTCGGACGGTGATATCCATAAGCTCCCAAACGCTCATACCGCAAGGCATCCACAAGCAGAATGATAACGTTGGTTCTCGGGGCTTTCCTGGATGGCGCAACCAACAGATCCGCCCCCTGAGTCAATCCAAGAACAAGGATCACAAACACGATGGGCACCCAACCCTGGAGCCACCTATAACCACGCGGCAAGGAGGTCTTCACTAATGGCATGCTTAATACCATAACGGTATACCAGAGACCTGCCCCCAGTAACGTAAGGCCGATATTGGCGACTATACTCGGCAGTTCGAAAAAACCGGGAAGGTAATAGCGGTTCAGGTATAAACCTGCGCCCATATAGAACGCCACGATTGGCACGGCTGTGGCGGCCCCTATCAGGACCCGCCGCTTACTAGCCAACCGAGCGCCAAGCCACGCGGCAATGGCCGCCGCCGCTGCTATTACAGCCCCACCTAATACTCCCCATAAAGTCCACATAAAGGTTCTGGCTGCAATGGTTTTTACAGCCAGATGAAACATCCCCTGGCCGATGTATTCATTCTCCAGAACTACCCATATGGCAATTACCAAGCCGCTGATGTTACCAACAAACAGACCAAGAGCAATAATCGTTAAAATCTTACGTGTCGAGGATTGAGTATGAAGCCGGCTCATTGAAAAACTCCTTACTTGCTGATAAGTAACCGTCTTTTCAGATGCGCTGCATTATAACAGGAAAATCGGGGATCCAGCAACAACATACGAGAATCAGAGACAACAACAGAGCAATCTTATCAGCCACCCTTCAATCTATTTTTGATCCAAAAAATGCTTTTCCGTATTGTGCATTCGACTTTAAATCTTGCCAACAGGCTGTCAGTTATCGACCTGCACCGCTTTATAGGGATGCTGTTATCTTAGTGAATAGCCGTAGTTATCGTAAACAAAGTGACCAAGGATAGCATAGGATTCCATGCCCCACGCGTCAGGAAGAGGCCAATATGGCTCACCTTATTTCAGCGCCTTTATTGCCGCGTCATCAAGCGCCTTATATCCTGAAGTCCTGACAAGTTCCACCGCCCCCAGCCTGCCGTTTTTCTTTATCACAAATCGTATCTTCAGATCTCCGTAAATCCCCCTGATGCGGGCTTCGGGCGGATAAACCCATATGCTTTCGATCTTCGTCTTCAGCTTCTTCATATATCCGGCATACCTGTATTTTCTTGTATCGAATGTAATGGCATTGTCGCTCTTCGCGGTCCCGTCAAATCCGCCGGCATCATTTTTTGCGATATCTCCTATTACATTTGTATCAAACAGGCCTTCTCTTCCCAAAAATCCCGGTTTCGGCAGCTCGCCCGGCCTGCCTGCCACATCCCTCTCCTTCCCGCCACCCGTCTCTGGATATACATTTTCAGGCAGCGGTCTTCCGGTATCTTTTCCTTCACCGGGAACAACAGGCTTTTCAGGAGACAGGTCGGGCCGCGGGGTTACCCGAGGAAAAAATTTTTTCGACGGAACTATTTTTTTTGCCGGTGCAAGCGGATGAACAGGCCCCTCTTTTGTCTCAGGCGATCTTTCTTCAGCCCAGGGTATCTCGCCGGGAGAGACGAGCATGGCCGTTATTCCGCTTTGCTGTTTTTCTGTCGCGACAGG
The DNA here is from genome assembly GCA_024275975.1 of Nitrospirota bacterium. GTDB lineage: Bacteria > Nitrospirota > Thermodesulfovibrionia > Thermodesulfovibrionales > UBA6898 > JAJRYC01. The sequence continues at coordinate 3,187 of JAJRYC010000032.1, forward strand.
GACAAAGTAAACGCCGTACAGTATAATCGCATGGGCCAGGACTGAAAAGAGAAGAAACTTCTTTAGCGTCACATTAAGATCTTTCCTGAAAGTTTGGTGTAATGGGTGACTCTTATTTTTCCCGTCTATCGGAAGCCGGGAAGCGACCGGCAGTATATCTCCGCCTTACTGACAGAAACATTTCCGTTCTTGTGTTTTGTTCTTTTAAAGCTATTAATCGCTATAACACATATATAAGATTAGGGCTTATTCCTTTACGTCTTTTTCGTTTGGCGAGGCAAGTCTTCACCCTTCCAACCTGTAGATGAGAATGGAAATCTCCTGTTATTTGCTAGGGGAAAACCCCTCGTCAATCTCAGCTTGTCTCTTATAGCTTTAATCGAAAGACGCCACGCCCCTGTGTATCCCGTCAGCTGCCAGGAAGCTGAACGCACAGTCTATAATAAATCTGTCTTCCAGCTTGCAGTCGCCTGAACCCACGGCATGCTCTCCGTTATACACCTCCCCGGTGCTCAGTTGAATCCGCACTCATGATTGCTGGTGTTCGTGAATACGCACGGTGAATACCGGGCAAGGGACATTTCTTGAAATCTGTTCCACCGTGCTGCCGAATACAACCCTGTCAAGCCCTTTTCTTCCATGAGTTCCCAGGACGATCATGTCTATCTTTTGGTCCTTGATGAACCGGGTTATCTCTTTATAGGGCACGCCGGTTAATACAACACGTTCGATTTCCTTTACTCCCTTCATCTCTTCAATATAACATTTTTCGAGTTGTTCCTTTGCAGCGACTTCCATATCCTTGTATATTGAATCCAGTGATATATGCGGGACGTACCACCCTGTGGTGTTAGCAAAATCGTAAATCACATGAACTAAATAGAGTTTCGCCCCATAGTGCTTCGCCAAATCCACGGCATAAGGCAGTGCGATAGCCGAACCCTCCGAGAAGTCCGTAGCATAAACAATTTTCTTGATCTCCATTTTATACCTCCTTTAGATGTTTTGCTGCCAGTTCAGGTGAGGTCGGCAGAACATACAGACCCGATCCCCACTCAAACCCGCTAGTTCTTAAAAGCCTGGGCATTATCTCTAAATGCCAGTGAAAATCCTCACCGAGGGTATGCCAGTGGTCTTTCCTCGGTATTCTGTTGGGTGCTGAATGGATATAATAATTGTATGAGGGTACGGCGAATGATACTCTCAACTTCTTCAAAATAATAGAAAAAATACCGGCCATATCTTCAATTTCGTCCGGCTTAATGTCCTGAAAGGCGCAATTATGTTTTTTGGGCATTATCCACGTCTCAAATGGAAACTTCGAGGCATAAGGACAGAATGCCAGAAATTTCTCTGTCTCGAGAACAACCCTGCTCCCGGCCCTGGTTTCTTCGTTGATAATGTCGCAGAAAACACATCTGTCTTTATATGCGAAATAACGCTTCGCCCCATCAAGCTCTTCCTTGACCCGCTTCGGTATAATCGGGGTCGAGGCAAGATGTGATATCGGATGAGAAAACTTAGCTCCAGCTTCCCGGCCTTCATTTTTATATATAAAGGTATATCTGAAGCGGGGGTCTCTGTCAAGGTCGACCATCCTGTCCCTGTAAGTCGTCAACACCCTCGCCATCTGCTCAAAGCCCATATCTTCGGGGTTAACAAAATGTTCGGGGGACTCGATGATGATCTCATTTGCGCCTATACCATTCATCCTGTCGTACATACCCTCTCCTTTTCTGCCGAGCTCGCCTTCAACCTGAAAAACAGGATCAAGACTGGGTATCACTCTCGTCCACCATTGCCGGCCTGTCCGGTCGTCGCCACAGCTTGAGATCGACATTATTTCAGGCGGTGTTTCTTCTTCCCGGCCCGGACAGAAGATACACCTTTTTTCTCGTTCCTCGTCAGAAGGCAGTACATATTCAGAGGGCAACAAGGAATCGTTTAATACGGCAACCCATCTCCCCAGCAGCGGGTCTTTCCTTAGTTCATGCGGACCGGTTGATTTCATAAAGTATTCTTAAACCTTCAAATATAAGATTCGTATTAATATTATGAGGTCTTTGAAGAAATTTATCCATAATTCGCCCGTATCCGCCGGTTATTATGATATTAAATTTGCATTCCGCCTCTTTTTCCATCTCTTCCAGCACCCTTTCCACTGCTCCCGCTGTCCCATAAAAAAGACCGGATTTGATGCATCCGGCGGTATCTTTTCCCAGGGCTGAGGTAGGCGGCTCCATTGCAATCTTCTTCAGCCCCGACGTCCCTTTATCCAGTATATCATTCATCAGCCCAAGGCCGGGCATAATAGCTCCGCCGATGTAGTTCGCATGCCGATCAACGGCCGTGACCGTTGTAGCTGTTCCAAAATCCAGAACAGCTACAGGGCTTTTATAAAGCCGGTACGCCCCTGCGGCATTTGCTATTCTGTCGGTCCCTAATTCTTCGGGGGCGTTGACCTTAAATGCCAGACCTGTATTAATTTTATGGCTTACCATTAATATTTCCGCCTCTTTTTCCGTCAGTTTATTAAACACTTCGTTAAAAACAACGGTACGGCTTGGAACCACGGATGATATTATAACGCTTAAACAATTTTTTTCCATACTGTTTTTTTCGAAAAAGTCATTTAAAATCAAGGCGTATTCATCCGCGTTTCTAAGCGGGTGCGTATCAATATTCTGGACAACAAGCCCCTTATCAGTAAAATAACCTATATTTATTGAAGAGTTACCAATATCAACGGCGATCAGCATCTTCACCTCCAGACTTAATATGCCGGTTCTTCTATATTAAATCACTGTCCGCATAAAAATCATTAATAAAATCAGGCGGAGACAATGAAAAATGCCTTGTCTGCAACACCTTAACGGCCTCCGGCGTGGCGGACTACATGGAGTGGGAGAATTAGACTGACGTTTGGGAGCAGTAAACACACACCTTGTCGCAAAGCGGCTTCCGGCAAGGGTTTCCGGACGAAGGGCAAAAATGGCGTGTGCCTACTCCTTCTTGGCCGGTTTGGGCAGTGCCGATATGCTTAAAACGCTTGC
>JAJRYC010000033.1 GCA_024275975.1 Nitrospirota bacterium
GATCGCTCAACTTGGGGGATTCCTCAATAGAAAGAGCGATGGGGATCCCGGAGTCACACATCTGTGGCGTGGATTAAAAAAATTCGCCAACTTGATCGAAGGCGCTCATATATTAAAAAATATTTGTGGGTAATAGAAAGGGATAGATGGACCACGGGAGTATATACCTGAACATCTTGCAAGAGGGTTCAAAGTAACCATATGGAGTTGTGGGCTTTCTATTGAGAGGCTTGCTGGCTGGGGAAGTATGGAGTCTTATAGTATTCCGCCTGGCAAAAAGATGGGAAGTTTTATATTAACATCTTATGCTATTCCTGGAATTAGAGACGCAAAAATACAACCTGATATTGACTATGACAATTTACCTGACGAGTACTATGGAAATGTAGAACTCACCAAACAACTTCAGGATAGCTTAATATACTCTACAAAAACCATTGGCCCAACCGCCCCACCTGCTGATTTCAAGCCGATAGAGTTCCTTTACTATATCATCTCACTGAAACATGAAGCAGCCTCCCTCGGCTGGATAACAAACAAAGGCATTGAGAACAGCCTTGATAAAAAGCTTGATAATGCCAAAAAGAAACTCGAACAAGGTAATACCACGGCAGCAAAAAATATCCTAAATGCCTTTCTAAAAGAAGTAGAGGCACAGGGGTGCAAAAGCTCTCATGACTGTCCAAAAGGCAAACACCTTACTCCAGAGGCATATGGTCTTTTGAAATATAATGTAGAATATTTAATAGATAATCTGACAAATTAAATCGGATAAGCGAGGGGTTTTCTCCCCCGCTCTCCGGGTGAGTCGACCGAGGGAACTTCCCCTTGTTATCTTCGGCAATAAACAAACCCAACCTGCTGGACATTAACCAGAATAATCCGACCCAAAAAGAGGCAATTCAGATTAAAATAACCTGAAGCAAACACAAAGAAAGGAACCCAAAGCAGGGAGAGAAACGTTTAGCAGACGAAGAACCTCCACGGCTTCGGGCAAGGTATATAGTATTGTCACTTTTTTTCATGCTTAGTTTCAAGCAAATAATCAGGCTTGGACGGCGGTATGCATTTCCAAGGCCGCCGAACTGTTTAAACACCGATACCACCAATGACCTCTCCTTATGAAAGAGGGAGGTATTACCCCCCTCTTTGGCAAAGCCAGGGGTTGGGGGAGATTTACAAATATACTGGGGCTCCGCCCCTGTCCCCGGTTCACGCAACATTAACGGGAAAAAGATGCATCACGAAGAGAACAACGGATCAGAAGGGGATGTCGGGGTATTAACAACAGCTGATTTTTACGAATTCAGGAGCAGTCTGCTCAGTCTTCCCCTGTAAATATTACCGTTCGGATTTATTTTAACAACCTCTGAAGCTTCCCAGTTCTGGAAGAGATCTATTATCTTATCGCTCGATTCCTGATGCAACGCCTCTATCGTCTCCCTGATCGGCAGGGACGTCGCAAGGTTTCTGTCTATGAAATCGCCTATTTTCTCCTGGTTAAAGACTGAAAGCAATATCATTCCCTTAAATATTCTCTTGTTGGTCTTGAAAGAAAAGACCAGCCTCTTGAGTGAATTTTCGAGAAAATCGTCATTTCTGACCTGTATCTTCCTCTCGATCGCAATGGCTTGTATCCAGTATCTCTTGTCAATAATGCTGTCGGCCTTCATCTCCATTATTGTATGCCCGATATTCTTTTTATCAACAGTATATGTATTGTGGGCAACAGTATCAGCCGCGAGATGGCTCATATAACCATAGACAAAGGCCTTCTGCTGGTCTGTTTTGGCAGCCTTGAAGAGATCGAAGGCAACATCCCAGCTATGCGAGCATTTATTCTTCGGCAGATATTTTTTCCCGATTATGATGTCGGCCGTAAGATTTCCGTAAATAAAGTCCTTCCTGTACCGCCTGATGATTTCGAGCAGACCAGCTGGAAGAAGCGGGGCTAGTGAGAAGAGTTCATTTCCGAGATATATATGCGTTAAGGGCCCCCACGCGAACGAAACACCTGGTACCAGCAGAAAAGATATTATTAATATAAGTTTGAACAATCTCATTATAGCCGCCTTAGTAAATCCAGAATCAGCCTTACTCCGATGCCCGACGCGCCTTTGGGTATATATGGTTTTTCCTTGTCCACCCATGCAGTGCCTGCTATATCCAGGTGGGCCCATGGAACGTCTCCCGTAAATTCATGTAAAAAATAAGCTGACGTGACGAGCGAGCCGTTTTTGCCGCCGCTGTTTTTGATATCCGCGATATCACTCTTCAGGTATTCCCGGTATTCTTCATAAAGTGGAATTTCCCAGACGCGCTCATATGTATTATGAGCGGATTCCCTCATTTTATCAAGCAATTCCCCGTTATTTCCGGCCATTGCCATCGCCTCATTTCCAAGCGCTATGGAACACGCCCCGGTCAGGGTTGCTATATCTATGATTAATCGCGGGTTGAAGCGTTTGGCATAGCCGATCGCATCCGCGATAACCAGGCGGCCCTCTGCGTCTGTATTGATAATCTCGACAGTCTTCCCTTCAATAGTCCTGATAACGTCGCCGGGTTTTGAGGCAGCCCCCCCAGGCAGGTTTTCCGTTGCAGGCAGTATCCCCACGATATGAACAGGGAGCTCCAGTTCAGAGACAGCCTTAAAAATTCCGAGGACGGCAGCGCCGCCGGCCATATCATATTTCATCTTCTCCATGCTTTCGGCAGGTTTTAATGATATGCCGCCGCTGTCGAATGTTATTGCTTTTCCTATCAGCACAACAGGAGCCGCCTTTGTTCCCTTGTATTCCAGCACTATGAATCTGGACGGCTCTTCCGACCCACGGGCAACGGAAAGATAAGCCCCCATACCGAGCTTTTTCGCATCCTTTGCTTCCAGGACTTTAACCGTAAGCTTTTTTCCCTTTAGAGACAAGGCTGCCTTCGCAAGATGTGTCGGAGTCATGTCATTGGCCGGAGTGTTTACCATGTCCCTGGTAAAATTCACCGAAGAACAGAGGGTCCCAGCCCATTTAAGTTCTTCGTCAAGCCCTTTTGACGCCTTTGAAAGAAGTGTAAATCCGTCTATCTTCCTGTTATTGTTTCCCGCCTTGTATCTGTTGAATTTATAAAGTCCGAGCAGAGCCCCCTCGATAAAAACCGATGGCGATATTTTAAAGGATGATAGCGCCACTGTTGAAAGCGCAATGCTCTTCATCCCCATATCACGCAGATAGCCAGAGGCCTTCCCGCCGGCCTGCCTCACCTTTTCCGCTGAAACCTGATCTTTCCTGCCGAGACCGACAAGCAGAATCCTTTCAGCTTTAATATCATCAGGGGCGGGGAGCAGGAGGACTTCATTCTGCTTGCCACTGAATTCTTTCAAAAACAGCCTCTTTATAAGACTCGAAATAGAAGGATGCAGATTCTCATGAAAAGTCGTGTCCTTTTCCGCAGAGGGGAGAACCAGGGCATCACAGACACAGTCTGCCTCCCTGATATTCTTTATATATATTTTCATTAATCTCTTTCAGTCAAAAATAGTTTGTTATTTAATTTTAGTTCATTCCGAAAGAAATATCCACCGGAGCATCAAAGAAGCACAATCCACGGAAAAGAAAATAACATAAAATGGCCTGCGGGGGGGCTGCCCTGAGATATGCGATTGACAGAAAATTCTATTTAGGCAATATTTATTAATATGAATACCGCTGACACAGACACTTTTTTCTCAAGAAAAAATATTCAGAATGTATATGGAACGCCGTTTACGGACGGGAATAAAGTCACGATTTCGTGGAAAGACAAGGAATTGTTCCTGAACATATTCGAATCTGTTAAAAAGGCAACGGAGTTGATATGCCTTGAATTTTATATATTCAGAAACGACGAAACAGGGACGGAGTTAGCTGAAATCCTGAAACAGAAGGCATCCGAAGGCGTCAGTGTATACATCCTCTATGACCATTTCGGGTCATTCGGTACCTCTCTGAAATTCTGGAGAAGCCTCAAAGAAGCAGGAGTGCGGATAAGGGCGTCCTATCCATTTAAGTGGCCCGAGCCGTTTCATTATGTCCGCAGGGACCACAAAAAACTCATCATAATCGACGGGACCAGGGCATTCACCGGAGGGCTGAACATCGCAAACGAATACAGGGGCTACCATAGAATCCATAATAAAAAAAGGGGGTGGAGGGATACCGGCATATTCCTTGAGGGGCCAATCGCCAAAACGCTCTTTGAGACTTTCAGCAAGAGCTGGAAAACATGGAAAGGCGTGCCGATACATTTCGATAAAGATGTAAAACCGCTGAAGGACGGTATCCCGGTGCTCCCGATCTTTGCGAGTTCCGCCAAGGGAAGGCGAAATATGAGGAAACTGCTCTACTACAGCATTAATCACGCTAAAAAGAGCATATACCTGACAACTGCCTATTTTACCCCTAGCAGAAGGATGATGCAGATACTGGCGGATGCGGTACAGAGAGGAGTGGACGTAAAGTTGCTTTTGCCCGGAAAGTCCGATATCACAGCCGCACATTACGCGGGAAGGGCATTTTTCACGAAACTGCTGATGGCCGGCGTTGAAATATATAATTACCATGGAGAGATACTCCACGCAAAGACATCCGTCTTCGACGGGATATGGGGCATAATCGGTTCCGCGAACCTGGATTTTCAGTCGCTCAGGAGAAACGACGAAGGCAATGTCGGGATAATAGACGAATCCTTTGGCGGGAAGATGTCGGAAATCTTCTATGAAGACCTGGAGATATCGGAAAAGATAACCCTCGAAAAATGGCTGAAGAGACCGCTCTTAGAAAAGATCAGGGAAAAGTTCTTCGCTATCTTCAGAAGAAGGCTCTGACTTGCCGTAGAAAGGAGTTAACGGCTACAACCGGCGTCTTCGTGTTGATTGCACCAGAAGCTGCGATAAGAACTGAAGGACTAAACATGAGTGCATTTATGCAAGGTTAAGGTTAAGAAGCTGCAAACTGTAAAATTCCGAACAATAAAACCGTTTCACTTCTAAACCGGGGGGATTTAAAAAATTTCTATTGACAATAAAAGCCGGGCCTGATAACTTGATTAAGTGTAAATACAAATTAACTGTTAATTTTCAAAAAATAAGGAGGCGGACGCTTAAACACATTATGTAATGAAGAAAAAGTTAGCTGAAAAGGCAGAGGCGGAAGGTTGATTTAACAAACCTTACCATGGAAAACGCTTAAAATCTTTTTAGAAAGGAATTCGGCAATGAAAGATTTAAAAACCAGGATCACGGATCTCGGACTCACAGAAGAAGAAGCATCTCTTTTAACCCCGAATGCCCAAAGTTTAACGCTGGGCGATTTGGTGAATTTACGCATTTTCGCTAAAAAGTCTGCGGAAAAGGGGAAATCGGAAGACGAAATCGTTAATGATTTCGCGGAAAAAACCGGGCTGCAATTGACAATCAGTGATGTACATTCTTTCGAGGAGGCCTTTGATCATTACGACAAAAGGCAGGTTGAAGTTACAGGTGACGCATGTTGCTGCTGCACATGCACGCCGTGCTGTTGCTGTACCGCTTAATAAATAACGGATGACAATAAGGATTACGGGGACGCGGGATGTTAAACTCACGTCCCCGAACTTTGTATAATCATGAAACGCAATAGAGAGAAAAATTTCAGAAGTGGAACTTCATGACCCCCAAAATGCTTTTGATATATCCAAACCGGAATGAAGAAATAATTTCTTACGCCGACACCGGGGCGATAACTGAACCTTTAGGCCTGGAATACCTTGCAGCAGTGGCTAAAGAGAACTTTTGCGATGTCCGTATTTTAGATCTCAGGTTTCATGATATAACACTCGAAGATACCCTGAAGCAGTTCAAAGCAGATATAGTCGGTATCACAGGGCTTTCCATGCATGTTTCAGGCATATTGGAAATCTGCAAAAAAATCAAAGAATTACTGCCGGATTGTAAAATCCTCATCGGGGGACACCACGCAACAGTTATGCCGGGAGATTTTTTTGTGCATGAAGTCGACGCCGTGATAATAGGTGAAGGCACGCAGACACTTGACCTGATACTTAAATCTCTGATCAACGATACTTTCCTGAAAGGAATTTCCGGAATATGGCTCCAGAGCAACGGCTCATTTATCTGCTGCGGCAGTCAGCCTGTTCCTTCTCTTGACGATCAACCCATGCCGGCCCGTAAGCTGAACACTGAACACAGAAAACATTACTTCATCGGCCAAATGAAACCAATAGCCCTTATCAGAACGTCTTTAGGCTGTCCATTTCGTTGTTCTTTTTGTGCTCTGTGGAAAGTTACCGGCGGTAAATACCATACACGACAAACTGATAATATAGTAAAAGAGCTGGCTGAAATTCAGGAGCCTTTTATCTTCCTGGTTGATGATGAGCCATTCATCTATCCGGAGCGGATGGAAAAACTGGCCAAGAGAATACAAGAGATGAATATCCATAAGCAGTATTTCGCATACTGCAGGATAAGCACCATAATTAAATATCCGCACCTGCTGAAAGCGTGGAGAGATATCGGCCTCGAAGGAGTGTTTCTTGGTATCGAAACCATTTTCTCCGAAGAACTCAGGGCTTATAAAAAGGGAATCGCCTTACACGAGATCGAACACGGCCTGAAAATCGCCAGGAAACTTGGGTTGGAGGTCTCGGCGGGGTTCATTGTTAATACAAATTATACTGAAGGCAATTTCCAGCAACTCACCAGATTTATTGAACACCATAAAATTGATAGGCCTCTATTTTCAATACTAACACCCTTACCGGGAACAGAACACCTGAAATCTTTTGATAAGATTACAAAACTCCAGTCAAATGGAAGACCTGCATGGAATTACTTTGACCTGCAGCATCCGGTCACCGGGACTGTTCTGGCCGAAGACAGATTCATGGCCGAATATACAAAATTGCGCAATACTTTTGCATCCTATGAAAACTTTTCCGGGATTACAGCCAAATTCGGGGAATTGCAGAACAGCAATACATTTTAAGATATATCAGTAACAATATGGGATCAAATATCGAAGGGAGCTTAGAATGAATGAACCACAGATAATCAGAGCGCTGCCGGTCCAGCTCATATCCACCGTCAATGGAATTAATATTATCCGGGGGAGCATAGAAATCAGTATTGTCGGCGATAATGCCGAAGATATCGTAAAGGGCATACTCCGGGCCGCAGATGGCGAGGGCACTACACTTGAGAAGATCATAAGCATTTTCGCGGGGCCGGACCATCCAGCCGTAAATAAGCTGATCAACCACCTCATAAACAAAAACATCCTGGTCACGAATAAAGCTACCGAGGTTAAGCCCGAAAGCAGTCTGGACGTTTTTTACTGGCATTTCGGCGCCGATAACGCGCATGTGAAAAAAAATCTGAACAGCTATCAGTTCACGATTGCCGGTGTTAATCTCATATCAAAACAATTAACAGCTTCCCTTCTGGAGTCAGGAATAACAAATTTCAGCATCATCGATGATCCGCTGCTGCGCAACTCAAGAATGTTCAATGATGACAAGCCGGACATGAAATTATGGCCTTTTCCGGAATACCAGCCTGTATCTTATCAAACATGGCGGAAGACACCACCCGGCACAGACTGTATCATCGCAACATCTGATTTCGGTGTCAGTCCCGCGATAAGTGAATGGAACAGCTTCTGCTTGGACATTAAGTGCAACTTCATGCCCATTGTGCTTGAAAGATTGATTGGCTATATAGGGCCGTTCGTACAACCAGGAGAAACAGCATGCTATGAATGCCTCCGCTTGAGGGAAAACGCCAACATGATAGATTTCGAAGCAAGACGCCTCTCGGAATTCGCCGCGTTTGACAGGCAAAAGGTTAACGGATTTCATCCCTCGATGGCATTTATTCTTGCTGATGTGGCGTTAATGGAATTACTCAGGTTTTATAGCGGGATTATGCTGCCACAGATGGGAAATTTAATAGAAATAAAAATGCTGGCACCTGAAATGAAATCACGCAAGGTACTCAAACTACCATTTTGCCCGGTCTGCAGCCCCTTGAAAAATCGTACGGAGAACAACATCAAGACACACAGCTTTTCACCCTCCTCCGTTTTAAGTCAACCTGCTTTTCATAATAAAAACCATACGACATAACAGGAGGGAAATCATGGAATTACGCAGAATTTTTGATATTATTGATTATCTTCTGGATGATAAAGTAGGAATTATCCATTCCATTACAGAACTCCCCAGGGAGGCCGGTAATCCGGATTTTTTCCATTATTATGCATCTGCCTACAACACAGGGGCCTTTTGTGGACAGAAAAACTTTGCGCATACCGGCGGCGCTTCAATTCACAGGGAGATTGCGATCGCCAAAGCCATGGGAGAAGCCGTTGAAAGGTATTGTTCCGCCATCTATCATAAAAATCTCTTCCCCCTGGAATCATACGCGTCGGCTTCTTTCGATTGCGCGCACCCGGACGAGTTTGCCATTTATAGCCGGGAGCAATACAATCAGAACAACTTTGCGTGGAGTCGTTTTAATACTTCAACTTACATCCGCTGGACTCCGGCAATGGATATGCTGACAGGCAAACAATGTCATCTGCCGGCCTCCATGGTCTATGTTCCTTACTTCTATGAAAAAAATACCCGGGAGACTCCAATCGCTCAGCCTATTTCAACCGGCCTCGCCTGCCATTGCAGTTATGCCGAAGCAGCCATAGCAGGCATTTATGAAACGATCGAGCGCGACGCATTCACAATTTTCTGGCAGGCCCAAACTTCTCCGCCCCAATTGCGTGTAGAAACTCTCAGCAATTACAACTATGAACTTCTGAAGAGATTTGAGCGTGACGGATCAACAGTAACAATGCTGAATATAACAACAGATGTCGAGGTGCCTACTATTCTTTCCGTTTTATCCTGCCCTGAACCCGCTTCGCCCGCCCTGGTGTTTGCGGCCGCAACTTCATTGGATCCTGAGGAAGCTGCCAGAAAAAGCCTGGAAGAACTGGCGCATACGCGGCGGTATTCAAGATTAATCAAGACATATACGGACCCTTTTATCTGGGACCCACCGGCATATCACAACATAAAAGACCAAACGGGCCACCTCGCATTCTGGGCGGACCATGACAATGAGGACAAGGCAAACTTTGCCTTTGCCTCCGAAGAACGTATTGATTTCGGAGAAATAAAGGACCTGACGACTGGAACAGCGGGTGATAATTTAAAAAAACTCTGTTCCCTGGTGAATTCGTTAAATCACAGGGTGTTAATCGCCGACCTGACCACACCTGATATTCGTGATCTCGGCCTGTCCGTTATTCATGCCCTGATCCCGGGTTTTCATCCGCTTTATATGGGACATACCAACCGCGCCCTTGGTGGGGAGCGTCTCTGGACAACGCCTCAAAAGCTTGGGTACACAGGCATAACTCCGGAATCCGGGGACAATCCATACCCGCATCCATATCCTTAGAAGGAGATTAAACATGACCAACGAAACCATCAGGAAATTACTTTCCCCTTCGGCAGACACAGATAACAATGTATGGGAGATTTTTCATGAAAATTCCAAAGTCGGCAGATACAGCTATCCCGTGCTGCCGGAATCTTTTATAGTTGCGCGAATGAAGGAAATGTATGAGTCTCTTCCCTACGATGAATACCCGAATATTGATCTACCGCGCAAGTTGACGCCACTAAGGCTATCTCTGGATGAATCTATTCTCAACAGAGTAACTTCCCGAAAAATGGAGCCATGTGAATTAAGTATCGAAGACATCACAACCATTCTCCATTACTCATACGGCATAACCAGGGACAACCAGGAATCAAAGTACTCCAGGGCGTTTCGCACAGTCCCTTCCGGCGGCGCCTTATATCCGCTCGAAATTTATTTTCATGCCAGATATGTAAAAGAACTGGATAATGGCCTGTATCATTACAATCCGGTAAAAAACAGCATTCAACATCTCATCAACAAAGATTTGACGACCGATATTTCCAAAACCCTGACCTCAATTCAAAGCAATCTGGCATTTGATACATCGCTAATGATTTTCATCACCGCCATATTCGAACGGGAGACCTTCAAATATGGACCCAGGGGATATCGCTTTGTCTTCCTGGAAGCCGGTCATGTCGCGCAGAATATTAATCTGACTACCACCGCGATGGAACTGGGCAGCGTAAATATATGCGGATACTTTGATCGAGAAGTGGATGAGTTGATCGGTCTGGATGGGATCAAACATTCGACAATATACATGGTTGGAATAGGAAGAAGACTGGAAGAATAAAAATGAAAAAAACAGTTAAAGTCCTGATCATTACCTTATCCGTTCTGGCGATAGTATTTGCCGGAATTTCTCTGTTTGTAAAGTCATACCTGACCGATGAACGCGTAAGGTCATTTGTTACAGAGGCGGCCGAAAAATCTCTCAACAGAAAGGTGAGCCTGGGCCTGATAAAGGTAAGCCTGCTTAAAGGTATCGTTGTAAGGGATTTTGAGGTTAAAGAAGAAAACGGGGAAGATGTCTTTATAAAAACAAAGGATTTTATTCTTAAATATCAGCTTCTGCCCCTTCTTTCAAGGAGACTGGTTATAGACGAACTGAGCATTATAGATCCCGAGGTCCATATAAAGAAATACCCTGACGGCTCATTCAATTTCTCCGACATGGCAAGGGCCGGAGGTGCCGGGCAGGAAGGAAAAAAACCTGAAGAAAAAACTTCATCCCTGCCTGTAGCCCTGGCGGTAAAGGCTGTTTCGATAAAAAACGCGGTGCTTGACTATTATGAGCCGGCAGGCGATATAAAAAACGTAAAACTCTCGATTAACGCGGCCCTGGACATTAAAGGGCTTTCAAGAGAAGCCCTGGCGTCGGAAGGAAAATTTAAGATAAACATATTAGAGGTTTCACTAAAGGACGGACGGCAGCCTTTCGGGGAGATAAGAACAGAGACAGTATATGACATAGAGGTTGATCTGGCTTCAAAAAAACTGGACATCAATTCATTTGAGGCCGACATCATGGGCGTACCGTTAAGCCTGAAAGGTACGGTTGCGTATGATGAAGAGGCCGCAGTGCAACTTAATATCAAGGCGCCGGAAATCGCGCTTTCCACCATAGAGGGGATATTCGCAGAATTCCTGCCCAAGGGCATGTCGCTTGGTGGATATCTGTCCCTGGATCTGGATATCAACAGGCCGGATTCAAAGGAAGGGCGGCTGAATTTAACCGGCCGGCTGGAGATGAACAAGGTCTCTTTATCACAAGATGACATTCACCCGGTCTTAAACGGTTCGGTGATAATCAAACCCGACAGTATAAAGCTTGAAGGGGTGAAACTCCTTTCAGGATCGTCCACGGTCGATATAGCCGGGAGGATCAGGGACTACCTCGAATATCCGGACATACGGATAGATATCAAGTCTGACATGCTCAATCTTGATGAGTTGATTCCCGGGGCCACGGAAACAGAAGAAGCCAAAACACCCGTTCAGGCCACAACAGTCCGGGAGGAACCCGGCCCGGTGAAACTTAAGCTGACAGCCAGGGGGGATATAGATATAAAAAAGACCGTGTACAGGGGATTATCCATAACCAATTTCAGCGGTCGGTATGAACTAAAAGACAATATATTCAGAATAATAAAGATGCGCGGTGACACTCTGAGCGGAAATTTCACGGCCAGCTCCTCTCTTGACCTCAACAGAAAAGGAACGCGCTACCGCATAAATGCGGATATAAGAGGGATAAAACTTGAAGATATAACAAAAGCCTTCGCACCCAAAGCAAAGGACAAACTTTACGGTACTGTCATTGCAAAGGCTGAAATCTCCGGCTCCGGCACTATAAAGGAGAACATACAGCGCAATCTGAAAGGAAGTGGACAATTTTCGATAGCAGACGGCGCCATTAAAAATGATGAAGTCGGCAGAGGTCTCCTGATGTTTTTAGGCCTGCAGGAATTAAAAGAAATCGAGATACAAAAGGCTGACGGTCGCTTTACAATAGCCGGAGGCATCATTAATCTGACAAGTCTGATTACGAATAAGGATTTAATCCTGGACGCATCAGGCGCTATCGGACTGGATGAGACGCTGGATATCGGAATTAATGCCAGGATCTCTGAAAGACTGGCGCCCAGACTTGTCAGTCAGTCGGCCATATCCGGTTTTCTGTCCGAAGAAAAAGGCTGGAGCAGCATTCCGCTGAGAGTTACGGGAACGCTGTCAAAACCATCATACAGTGTCGACACCAGGACTATCGGGAAGAAAGCGGTCGAGAAATTCAGAAAGAAAGTAGCAGATGAATTATTAAAGATTCTTCCAGGGCGGAAAGAAGAATCCGGAGAGGCCGGGGAAAAAGAAAAAGGCTCACTCGATGGTCTGATAAAAGGCATTTTCGGGAAATAATCCGTGGGCTCCCCTTTCATTCTAGTCCTCCAGCCGGGACCTTCCGCTCGACGGGGGAGACGGTAAGCTGCCGGAAAGCCGGAATTACTGCCGCCCTGTTATGTTAAAATACATCAGGTAAAATTCAGTCCTCCGGAAACCCGAGATGAAGAGAAAAAAGAAAAAAACAAAACTCAAGATAAAGACACGCTATTATATTCTCTTTTTCCTGATACTTTTTCTGATCTCGGCATTCTTCAGTTATAAGGAATTCAGGATGGACAATCCCGAGGGAAAGAGGGGTGAAACAGAGCGTAAAGAAGCACTCCCGCCGAAAAACGATCTGAATCCCTGGGAGGGATTTAAGCCGATAGAAAGACTGCTGGAGGGGAAAATCCCCCGACAGCAAGACCTGGTTCAGCCAGAAACCGGGAAAAGGGCCTTTCCACGTACGAAGGTCGCCATAGTCATCGACGATCTCGGTACGAATAAAAAGGCCGCATTACGTGTTTTCAATATAAAGGCGCCCCTGACCCTGGCTGTTCTCCCGCACGAAACCTACAGCGCATGGATTACCGGTGAAGGGCAGAGACGCGGCTATGAAGTGATAGGGCATATTCCGATGGAGCCAATAAAGCCCCACAAGCTCGGCAAGGGGGCGATCTATAAATGGATGACCGATACGGAAATCCGCAAGACATTGGACAGCGACCTTAAATCTTTACCTGGAATAAAAGGGATAAGCAATCATATGGGGTCCGCATTTACCGAAGATGCAAGGGCCATGGGCATCCTGATGTCGGAGCTTAAGAACAGAAAGATGTTCTTCCTGGACAGCTTCACAACCGCGCGTTCGACGGGCTTAAGGCTGGCCGGAAAATACGGCGTGAAAGCATTCAAAAGGGACATATTTCTGGATAACAAAGATGATCCCCGGCATATAGAGGCACAGTGGAAAAAACTGATTGAGATCGCCCGTAAAAATGGATACGCGATCGCCCTTGCCCATCATAGAAAAAGCACTCTGGATTTTCTGGAGAAAACCCTCTCTGAAAATAATGAGGTCATAGTCGTGCCCCTTTCCAGACTCACTGTCTCCCGCTAAGACATTACAACGCATCCGAACAAATGTCTCAGCCTATGTTTTTTTGTCATTTCCGGTCAACAGACTGCGAATAGATATTCCGGAGCGGACAATTCGTGCTTTCCTGACAAGGGACTATGGGATGTCTCCAAAGTCCGTCATCGTTGTGATATATAGATGTAACTCAATTTCAGATTAAAAATCAACGTAATCATAAATTTTCAATGATGACATCCAGGACTGCAAAAAAGGGGATTGATCTCTTTTTTTCAGTATTGCCACAAAGTATCAAAAATGGGTTGGGGGAACCTACTATAAACCTCTTTGGATGTGATAAATCTGTTGAAAATCCTGAAAGATAAATATATCCAACCTAATAATTTTACATCTTTAAAGTGCGGAATGCAGGGATGACTTGCGCCAGAAATGAGAAAATTGCATAATAAGTTCAGGAGAGCTACAGCAGAAAACTTACTGTGTCCCTTGGCAAAATGAGCGAATATTACGACAGAAAAGGAGTAAAAGCCTATGCCGATAATATCCATGTTTTACGGAATCATAGTTCAACTTTTCTTTTTCGATAATGATAAGCACCATAAGCCGCATATTCATGTAAGATACAGCGAATTCAAGGCTTCCATCGACATTGAGACAGCCGAGATTTTGGACGGAGAATTACCTCAACGCCAACTGCGATTAGTGCAAGCTTGGATCGAAATCCACAGAGATGAATTGATGGCTGACTGGGCTCTCGCTATCGAAGGAAATACGCCGTTTAAGATTGAACCATTAAAGTAGGAGGTGACAAATGATTCCAGATGTAATCGCCTTTGAAATCCTCTCTGATTATAAGATTAAGGTGACGTTATCAACCGGTAAAACAGGAATTTTTGATGTAACACCATATCTTGAGAAAGGAATTTTTACAGAATTAAAAGATTACAACTATTTCAAGAGAGCCAGGATTGAATTCGGAACCATTGTGTGGCCGAATGAACAAGATTTCAGCCCAGAAACAATAGAGATAAAAATGGAAGAGACGGGGCATAACGAATCACTCCATCAGACACGATGAGACCGCGCCGATGGGTTGTTAGCAATAATGAAAGATTGTCAGTGATAGGCTGTGGCGGTTCGACATATTATTGGTTTGTGTGGGTATACCCAGTTTCGGGGACACGTTATTGACTACGTTGACTTATTACTTTCTTTATTTCCCTGGGTTCTTGTTCAACCGGGTAACCCCATTCTGGAATTTTCTCATGACCATACTGTCGCACAGCAGACAGATCTCCACGAATAAGGACAGTAAGGGCGTATGGTAATACGCCCCTACAACACAACCGCAGCATTTACTCCCGGCTCATCGCAACACCGGGACAGCTCCTCAACACTGAACCCAGGGTTTTGTTGAAGGGTTGGGGAGGATTTTATAGTCGATCCCTTTCCTGATGATACCCTGCTTGCGGCTGGGAGTCCTCATTTGCTATTTCAGCACCGGACTTAACAAGCTCATAATAGAGTGCCCCAGCATGGGCTGCCTGCTTTTGCTGCTCTTGAGTTTGATTTTTCCCCTGTAATTTCTTTATAAAATGCAGGAGACTTTCCTGTTGTAACTCCTGGAAATGATATTTACGACAAAAATCCAGATAATATCTTAACCACTTTCTGTAGTGATTATGGTGGCTTCCTAGTATTGACTTTTCAACCAGAAGCGTATTAAAACGTAACAGTAATCCTAGATGTATAATTATCATTGAATAATTGGTCTATGTCTGTATATCATTACAAATATCATTTTAATCGGGTAAACTTTTAAGATATACAGAAATTCTATACTAACTGATTATCGCTAAGAAAGATTATCAATGATAGGCTGATCGACAATTCGATGTTTTGTTGGTTTGCTGATGGAAATAAAAAAAATAAAGACTGAAAAAAAACAGAAAATAATAAGACAAAGAAAATAAAAAATGAACGAACGAGGAGATAGGCGACACTTTTTGCCTACAATTTAAGCAAGGAGGTGGGGGAAAGTTGTATGGAAGGTTTTAGAGAATTCAAATAAAAGGAGGGAACATTATGAAATTGAATGTAATCAAAGTTCACAAATTAGCCGGGAAGATACCAACAGGTATTTACCCAGTTAAAGGACAAATCTTTGTGACCATCAAGGGCAGTAGTGACTTGTATTCTATTGATACGAAAAAAGAAACCGAGCAAAAAATAGTAAATACAGGTTCCGCTCAACCAGTAGGTATGAGTTATTACAGTAACGAGATTTACTACATCAATCAAGAGAGCCGCAGCATATATAAGGTCAAAGCAAAAGGAGGCAAGCCTGTTGAAGTTATAAATTTGAAAAAATTGGATCTTACTGAAACGCATCCTGTACTCGGGATGAAGGAAGCGGAAATAACCGATCTCGATGTTAGAGGAAAAGTAGCTTACTGTACAGTGGTTGCAGGTTATTCAAGCTGTGTATATGAAATTGATTTGGAGAAACGTGAGATTAACAAGTTCTTTTTCACCAAGGGAGGAGAGCCTCGAGGTATTGCCCAAAATCCAAAAACCAAGAATATTTATGTAGCTGATAGCGCTGAGGGATATCTTACGGAATATGATGAAAGGGGAAATCCTACAGGAAAGAGTGTGAAATTACCGACAAACACACCGTATGGACTTGCTATTGATGAAAAAATCAATTTTTATGTGGGTACATCGGATTCTGATGAAATTATAGAATTCAAGATAGAGGGGGTCTGATATGAGAGGGAAAAAATATGCAGTCTTAATATGCGGCGATGTTGCCACTCATGGTGGATTTGATGAATTTTGGAATGATGTTGTTCTTATGCGGGCAGTGCTTTTAAGAAATGGTTTTGCATCCGCAAATATCATTACGCTCTATGGTGACGGAGTGGATTTTTCCCATCCCTCCCGTGATAATCCTCGCTACATTCCTTCATCGCCTATTACCGACTTCTCAGCCACAACTGCCAATGTAACACTTGTTTTTAGCGGGCTGGCAAATGGCGATGCGGCAAACAACATTCCCCAGATGACAGATGATGACTTTCTGTTTGTATGGACATTTGATCACGGTACAAGTTCCGGTGGTCACGCCCTTCTCTGTCTGCGAGATGCAAACATGCGAGATGATGATTTTGCCACTCTTATTGATCAAATAGATTATACGTATCGAGTTATTGCGATGCAGCAGTGCTTCAGCGGCGGCTTTGTGAATGATCTCGCCAATGACCGCACCGTTATCCTCACTGCATGTTCAGATACTGAATTAGCCAACCGTGCTGAGAACAGTCCTAGTGGAGAGAATGAGGTTTACAACAGTATTACATACCATCATGGTGAGTTCAATTTTTACTTATTCTCCGGCCTGTGCTGGGAGCAAATTGAGTGGACTAATGTAGCAGTGGACACCAATCTGGATCGATACGCTTCAATGCAGGAAGTATTCAATTTTATTCAAAGTAATGACTCTAGGCCGGAAACACCTCAATATGATGATGGTGCTAATAACATAGGGAGTTGGCTGACTTTAGAGCGGGATACGTTTGTTTATATCCGTGATAATTCTGCAGACACAGGTATGACCCCTTCTTCCGGAAGCTGATGGGATAGCCCTGACCTATGGATACGTAACAGCGATGACGATGGGACATCACATCAAAATCCTATAAGTGGGCAGACAAATTATATTTATGCCCGTATACATAACAAGGGTATTGTTGGTTCGGGTCCCGTAACAACGAAGTTCTTTAGTGCAGGATTTGCAGGGACCGAATTCATTTACCCTGGAGATTATAATAACCTGATTACATGGGCGACTGCTGATACTATACCCGCAGGAGGAGAAACTATTGTGAAAAGTGTATGGACTCAAGCCGAGATTGCCGCAGCCTCCTCGCATCCCTGTTTGCTGGCTGAAGTATACGATCATGAGGGAATCCCGCCTTCTGGAAACAATGTGTGGGAAAGCAATAATCTTGGACAGAAAAATCTTACTATTGTTAACGTCTTTGCTGGAAAGATTGTAAAACTCGCCATAATGGTGGGAAATGCCAATATTGACAAGGTTAGACCACTCCTTCATGTAAAACAAATAAAAGGCCCCGGGGACTTAAAATCATGGATCGAGGTTAAGGAAAGGGAATGGCTGAAGCCTGTTCTTGAACTTAAAGAGCTTGCAGCCGTAAAAGCAAGGTCTTCTATAAAGGTTGTAAGTCCATCACGGCTGCGTCTACGGTTTGCCGGGGGAGATTACGCAGAGGGAGAGGCAAATGAGATAGAGTTGAATCTTGCTAAGGGCTCAGAGATATTTTTCGGAACTGGACCCGAAATTGAAACCGTTTACTCAGAAGAAGAATATCGATGGGATGAAAACCGGGTTTTACTGGACTTGACTAGTTCAAAACATGTTAGATTGCCATTAAAGCTAAGAGAGCAGAAAAAGTTATACTTTATTGCACAGATACCTCGTTCCGCTAAAGCCGGTACAACATATGTATTGGATGTTATACAGAAAAGTAGTGAGAAAGTTATAGCAGGTGGAGTTCGCTTTGAATTGCATGTTCGGTAATTCAGCGATATAAAAATAAAGGATATGAAAACACGAACGGGGTCTATAATAGAAAAACAGAGCAAGGAATAGGAAAGGGAAAAAGAAGCAGCCTTTTTTATGTAAAATGATAAAGCGAGTGGCAATGGGAGCATCTGTGGCTAATGGGGTCCGTCAAAGTGACTTGATTTGAACTGCCGGATGCTCCCAGCCAGTACCCTGTCTAATGGGAAGATGCCGTTAAGTGGCTATTATAGACGGGACAAACGGTATTGGCA
>JAJRYC010000004.1 GCA_024275975.1 Nitrospirota bacterium
AACAGCTTTATTACCATAGAAAGCCCGGACGGGGGAAATTGTCCGGCTTCCGGTTCCGGACGAAGTTGTCGAATGCTGTTATTAAACCCGGGGCGACAGTGCCGTTCAGTGCCGTATTCACCGATACGCCTGAAAATTATGACGGATATATTGTGACGTTGAAAGATTTCAGTATGGAGTCAATGGGTGAACTTTTGGTCGATACACTCGTGGGGATGAAAAAAAAGGAATAGAGAAAGAAATAAAGACCGTCATTCAGCATGAAACAGGACGGATTTCAATGGTATAATTATAACTGACAGTTTTGAATTCAGACAATTGAAAACCTCAACAATCCAAGGGGGGAAAATAGATTCAGATATAACCAATCCTCGCCTCCTCGCCATAATGGCTCTCCTGGAAATTTCAGGGAAAGGAAGCAGGCCGAAAAATGCTATCGAAGCACTGGCGCGGTCACTCGACAGAAGAGACAGGGCCTTTATGATGGAGCTGGTCTACGGCGTCCTGAGATTCAGGGACACACTTGACTGGATATTGAAGCATTTCCTCCGGAATTTCTCGATGTCGGGAGATTTTACCATTAATAACCTCAGGACGGCACTGTTTCAGATATACTTCATGAGAGTACCGGATTGGGCAGCTGTAAATGAATCCGTGGAAATCGAAAAGAAAGGTGGCATACCCGCCATAAGGCGGACGGGCAGACCCACGGTTGTTAATGGTGTATTAAGGAACATCCTGAGACGAAAAAATGATTTTACACCTCCATTGGAATTAGATGATCCGGTTGCCGCCATCTCGGTGAATACTTCGCATCCGCAATGGATGGTAAAGAGATGGATGAAAAGATTCGGCGGGCGTGGGGCCGCCCTCCTTGCGGAGGCGAACAATCAAATCCCTCCCATGACGATCAGGGTGAACGGACTGAGAATAACCAGGGACCAGCTGATCCGGAAGTTTAATGAGAACGAAATCATTTCCACACCAGCCAATTTTTCGCCGGATGGGATTATCATGAAGGAATTACATAGTTATAGTGATCTGTCTTTTGTTTCCGGACTCTTCGCGGTACAGGACGAGGCCTCGCAGCTTATCGCTTACCTGCTCGATCCGAAGCCCGGCGAAAGGATACTGGACGCATGCGCGGCCCCCGGGGGCAAGACAACACATATCGCGCAACTAATGGGGGACAAGGGCGAGGTGATCGCGGTCGAAAAAGACCCGGAAAGAATCAGCAGGCTGGAGGAAAACATTAATGACCTTGGAATCAGGTCCGTAAAAATAATCAACGCGGATTTCAACAGGGTGAAAAATATCGGAACGTTCGACAGGATACTGGTGGACGCCCCGTGCTCTTCCATGGGGGTCATAAGAAGGAATCCGGATGTCAAATACAGGCACAGGGCCGGGGACTTGGCTGGATACAGATCGAAACAGGTAGAATTACTCCTTGCCGCTTCATCCTTGTTAAAGAAAAAGGGTATCCTGGTATATTCCGTATGTTCGACTGAACCGGAGGAAGGAGAAGAGGCTGTAGCTGAATTCTTGAAGACAGCAAAAGAAATGAGTATTATAGATGCTGGCTCTGTTTACCCGGGAGATTTTGCTGATAAGGGATTCTATCGGACTTATCCTCATAAACATAACATGGACGGCTTTTTTGGGGTGAAATTTTGCAAAAAATGAACAATTTAATTCGTGTGCCGGTTATCATCACGATATTTATAGTGTTGGGGCTGACTTTCGGCTACCTGACATTCAAGGTATTAAGTTACAGCCGGACCGTTGAGGCGCCTTCACTGGTAAATATGACCCTTTTCGAGGCGAACAAATTATTAAACCAGGCCGGTCTGTACCTGAAAATTGAAGGTGAAGATTATGACTCCAGCATTCCCGCCGGATGTATAATCAGGCAGGACATCCCGGCCGGAAACAAGATAAAGGAAAAGAGAGCGATAAAGGTCATCGTAAGCAAGGGACCCAGGGTCTATTCCATTCCCCTGGTCATCAATAAAACCCAAAACGATGCCGAAGCACTGCTTCTCCAGAACAGGCTGAAAATAGGGAAGATAATATATGTCCATTCCGATTCCGTTAAAAAAGGCAGAGTTGTGACCCAAAAACCCGGGCCGGATGAAAGATTGATTGACTATGTCACTCTACTCGTAAGCCTCGGTCCCCATGAATACAGCTATTTCTGTCCTGATTTTTCAGGTAAAAGTCTCGAAAGGGCAAAGGACCTGGCCGAAAAAATCGGGCTCGAGGTCCGGACAAAGGGGACGGGAAATACGATCAGGAGACAGGACCCGAAACCCGGAGCAATCGTAAAAACCGGCGATAAAATATACCTGGAGCTGAAGGAAGACAATGTACTGGAATGGTTTTATGACATGATTAAAAAGGAGAACGCCAATGATTAAAATTGCCCCGTCAATACTCTCGGCTGATTTTATGCGCCTGGGCGAAGAGATAAAGGCGGTTGAAGACGCCGGAGCCCATATGCTTCATATCGACGGCATGGACGGTCATTTTGTGCCTAATATTACCATCGGAAGCTCCACTGTTGAATCGATCAGGAAAATAACCGCTATGCCTCTTGACGTGCATTTGATGATAGAAGACCCGGACAGCTTTCTGGAAAGTTTTATCACGGCGGGAGCCGATATACTGACGGTCCATTGCGAGGCCTGCGTACATCTGCACAGAACAATACAGATGATAAAATAAAAAGGGATCAAGGCGGGAGTATCGATGAATCCGGCCAGTCCCGTCCGGAATCTTGAGGATATTCTGGATGACCTTGATATTGTGCTTGTGATGTCGGTCAACCCAGGGTTTGGAGGGCAGAAGTTCATCCCGCATTCGATCGAAAAAATAAAACTGCTGAAGAAAATGATCGAGGACCGCGGGCTGAACACATCCATTGAAGTAGATGGCGGCGTTAAGTTGGAAAATGCAAAAGAGATAGCCGACGCGGGAGCGGATATGCTTGTTATGGGGTCGGCTTTCTTCGGCGCCGGCAATTATAAAACATTGATGGAGAATCTTGATGGAACCCTCGGAAACAGATAAGATATTCGAAAAAGCCGAGACCTTGCGGCAGGGCAATCAATATAAAAGATCTCTCACCTTTTTTAAAAAGGCTTTGAGTGGATATTCATCTTCAGGGGATACAGGCAGGATTTTGGAATGTCAGCTTTCAATTGGCGACATCTATAGAATGGTCGGTGATTTCGACAAGGCGGAGAAATCCTATTCCGATGCCATAACGACATGCGGGAAGGTCGACGATCCGGTTGCCATGTCTGATGCCAAGATCGGTATCGGACTCTCATTCAGGGGAAAAGGAGACTGGAGTAATGCTTTAAAGATGTTTAATCAAGCTCTTGTTTTTTATAAGAAAAACAAGGATGAGCATGGCATCGCATTCTGCAACTGGGCGATTGCCGGGGCATTCAGGATCAAAGGAGATATTTCAAGATCCATAAAAACCTATAATACAGCTTTAGAGAAGTACAAATCATTAAAATACGATACGGGAACGGGATACTGCCTCTGCGGTCTGGGCGGCGCCTCAAGGATAGCCGGCCTATTCAGCGATTCCCTTGACTACTACAATTCCGCAAACACGGTATTTTTAAAGCTGAGGGACAATTTCGGGCGGGCGTATTCTTACTGCGGCAAGGGAAATGCCCACAGGATGTCCGGCGAATACAAAAAAGCCCTTGCAAGTTTCAACAAGGCGTCAACCCTGTATAAAAAAATCGGCGACAGGGTTAGCTATTCATACACGCTATGGAGTATCGGGACGACGTATAAAATGTTGGGCGACAATTCCAGAGCGCGCGAGTATTTCAGGACAGCCCAAACCCTGTTTAAAAAAACAAAAGATCCGAGAGGGATTATTTACTGTAGACTCGGCCTCGGAGAAATTGCTATGCTGGAAGGTGCAGACTCTCGGGCCGGGAAATATTTCAGGTCATCAGTCACCGATGCCGGGGAATATGGATTCATGATAGAGAAGTGTTACGCGAAAATGTTGCTCTCCTCGCTGTACGGGGAACCGGAATCAGGTTGCTTAAAAAAGCTTGGATTAAGATTGGATTTTAAAAAAGCGCCCTTTAATATACCATAACAATTCAGCAGGCTTATAATTCCAACGATACAACGGGGGGATCACTTTTGAGGGTATTAAATTTACCCAATACCATAACAATAACGAGGATAATAATTATTCCAGTGTTTACTACCGCAATAATTTACTATAGATACGACTACGCCCTTTATCTTTTTATTATCGCCGCGGTCTCGGACTTTCTCGACGGACTGATAGCGAGGGTCAAAGACCAGAAAACAGTGCTGGGGACCTTTCTGGATCCCCTGGCGGATAAATTTCTTCTTGTAACGACCTTTATCCTCTTTTCCATCTATGGCTTAATACCAAAATGGGTCGCCATTATTGTGATAAGCAGGGACCTTATCGTCCTGACCGGCTGGTTCCTGTTATACATGATTACCCATAATCCAAAGGTCGAGCCGGTGATAATGGGTAAGATCGCTATAGCATCCCAGATGATTACACTGATCTATATATTGCTGACCGTAAACATAAAACCCCTGCCCCCCGTGCCGGACATCCTTCTGTTTTTTACGGCGTCGGTTACGGCATTATCGGGCCTGCAATATATATATAAGGGTTTTAAGCTTACAAATGCGCTCTAAGGCCGGAATAAAGATAGAAAGCATAATGCCGGGCAGCCTGGCTGATGAAGCCGGACTGCGGCCCGGCGATCTCCTGCTTTCGATAAACAGCCATCCACTGCATGACGTTATCGATTTCATGTTTTATAACAGCGCCGACAGCCTGGATATAAAATACAAAAGAAAAGGGAGCATCAAAAGAATTCAGCTAATAACTGAAAATGAGAATGACCTTGGACTAACAATCAAGACCTTTAAAGTCAAAACCTGCAAAAATAACTGTCTTTTCTGCTTTGTCAAACAGCTTCCAAAAGGATTCAGAAAATCACTGTACATAAAAGACGAAGATTACAGGTTATCGTTTCTATACGGTAATTATATAACATTTTCAAACCTTGACAGTACTGCCAGAAAGAGAATTGTTGAGCAGAGATTAAGCCCTATCTATGTATCGGTGCATTCTACCCGGAGAGCGGTGCGTAACAGACTGCTGGGGAATCCAAAGGCGCCGGATATCATGAAAGAGTTGAAGTTTTTTTCCGAAAACAGGATACGAATGCATACCCAGATTGTTCTCTGTCCCGGGCATAATGACGGTATGGAGCTGCGGAATACGATCAAGGATATATTCAAGTTTTATCCATACGCCTCATCAATCGCCGTCGTCCCGGTCGGCCTTACAACGCCCGGAAAACTTCAAGTCGAGGCCGTCACAAAAGAGACCGCCATAGAGACCATGGGAATAGTACAATCACTCCAGAAAAGGTTCAAAAAAAACCATGGCGATCCCGTGGTTTACTGCTCCGATGAAATGTACATAAAAGCCGGACAGCCCTTCCCCAGGTTAAAGGAATACGGAAGTCTTCCACAGATAGAAAACGGCGTCGGAATGACATCTCTTTTTATCCACCAGTCAAAAAGGACCAGAACACCCAAGTCATTCACCAGAGGGAAGAAGCTCCTTACCTTTACAGGCGCTTCATTTTATCCTTTTCTGAAGAAGTTTACAGACCGGCTCGCAGAGAAAGAAGGTATTCATATTGATGTGCTTTCAGTCGAAAATAATTTCTTCGGTCCGTCAATTACGGTCACCGGCCTTCTTACCGGCCGGGACGTGATAAAGGCCCTGCACGACAATAGGGATTCGTATGAAGTGCTTATCGTCCCTGACTCGGTGCTGAAAGAAGACGAGGATATCTTCCTGGACGATGTCTCACTGAAGGACATTGAAGAGGCATCCGGATTAAAAACCGTTAAAACAGTTGCCACACCGCAAGGCCTTATAGATACTATCAACAGCCTCGGGTAAGGCCGAAAGTTGCTGTTACTGAATTTTAACCGATGCCGGGGTGAATTTTTAAAAATCGATTAGCATGAAAAACATGGAGTCTTATATGAATATTACAGGAAAGACAAGAATAACAGGGCTTTTTGGCTGTCCTGTTGAGCATTCTTTATCTCCCTCAATGCATAACGCCGCCTTCGAAGCTCTTAGTCTGGACTATTGCTATCTCCCGTTTCTGGTCAAACCTGAAGATCTTGGCCGGGCGGTAGATTCCATAAGAGCACTCAATTTCGCAGGAGTAAATGTAACGGTGCCGCACAAGGAAGCTGTTATCCCCCTGCTGGACAGTATAGATGAAGAGGCTATGTTTATCGGAGCCGTCAACACCATAGTAAATACCAATGGAGAATTGAGAGGCTACAACACCGACGGCAGGGGATTTATGCGCTCCCTGTCGGAAAACAACATCAACGTTAAAGACAGAAAGATTCTGGTGGTGGGCGCGGGTGGTGCTTCAAGGGCGATAAGCTATTACCTGTCCGGGAAGGCTGATAAATTATATCTTTTTGATATTGACAGGAACAAACTCGGCAAACTGGTGGCGGACCTTTCGAAAATCAGGGATAATGTATCCGGTCTTCAGGAAATTCAGAATCCAGGAGAGTTCGCGATAATAATTAACGCCACCCCTCTCGGCCTTAAAAAGGGGGACCCATTACCTTTCAGCACATCTTCCCTCAAGCCCGGCCAGGTAGTATGCGATCTTATATACGGAAATACGCGGATGCTTGAAAGCGCCTCAAAGAAAGACTGCCTGACAGTTAACGGACTGGGCATGCTTTTATGGCAGGGTGTTCTTGCATTTGAACTCTGGACCGGCTTATTCCCACCCGTTGATGTTATGAAAAAAGCGTTATCACATGACAAAATCTAAAATCCGGTCGTAACTGGCCGGTTTGTTAAGCATTTATTGAAGATGCACTTTTTTTGTGTATCCGGGATACTTGTCAGGGTTTACTAAAAAACGGCTATATGATAAAATTTTTATATGAAGAGAAGCATATTCCTTGCCTTCGCTATTTTGTTTTTTTCACTATTTTTTATTCTTGTTAAAAGCGAAAAAGATACCAGACTGAACGTGCAGTTCAACGAAGAATCTTTTATCGAGGGACTGAAGATAGTCAATAAAAAGAATGGTAATCGGGACTGGGTACTGACGGCAAAACGGGCCGATATTACCGAAAAAGGAGAAAATGTGCGGTTAAGCTCTATCGAGATGACACTAGAGGACAATGGGATAACAATAAACGCCGACAACGGAGTTTATCATCCGGACAGCAAAAACCTGACTGTTAACGGCAGGGTTACGGCAAGGATGGATGACGTTTCAATAACTACAGAAGACATTGAACTCGACAGCCGCGCCGGAACCATAAAAACAGACAATCAAGTAATCATACAGGGGAAAAACTTCAGTCTGAGTGGCAGGGGCATAGAAATCCGCAATGCCGACCAGAGAGTGAGGATACTGAGTAATGTTAAAGCGACTTTTAATAATTAGTCTTCTGTTTATAGCAATTTTCCCGTCGCAGTCATTCTCCGAAGGAACTAAACCCGGGTTAAAGAGTTCTATTGTGGTGACATCGGAGACACTTATTACCGACAACAGGGCCCATACCGCTATTTTCGAAAACAATGTTATCGCAAAATCAGCCGGGATGACACTGTATGCCGATAAAATGATAGTCTATTACAGTGGTGACAGCGGTGATGTCACTAAAATCGAGGCGACCGGAGACGTGAAGCTTCAGAAGGATGCAAAATTAATAATTGCCCAAAAGGCGACGTATTATCCCGATAAGTCGGAAGTTGTTTTTGCCGGTGGTCCACGCGCTATAGATGGCGAGAATGTTGTTACGGGCACAAAAATGACGTATTTTATGAACGAAGACCGTTTTAGCGTAGAAAACAGCAAGGTATTCCTGAAAGCCGCGAAGGATAAATAAATGCATCTTCTTGAAGTCATAGGTCTACGCAAATCATACGGAAAAAAAATAGTGCTGAAGAACATCGACCTTTATGTCACTACAGGCGAGATCGTTGGACTACTCGGGCCCAATGGCGCCGGAAAGACAACAACATTTTATACCATGCTCGGACTTAAAATGCCGGAACACGGCAGTATTTATCTCGACAAAAAAGATATAAGCCACCTGCCGATGTACCGACGGGCGTTGATGGGTATAAGTTATCTGCCGCAGGAACCCTCGATATTCAGAAAGCTCTCGGTTGAAGATAACCTCAGGGCCGTACTCGAGATCAAGGGCCTTACAACGGAAGAAATCGAAATCGAGGTCGGGCACCTGCTACATGAATTCAAACTGGAAGAGTTCTCGAAAAGAAATGGATACAGGCTTTCCGGGGGTGAGAGAAGGCGCGCGGAGATAGCTAGGGCGCTTGCCACCCGACCCACATTTATCCTATTTGACGAGCCGTTTGCCGGCATAGACCCCATCGCTATTATTGAACTGAAAAAAATGTTTGTCTATCTTAAGGAAAAGGGGCTTGGTATAGTTATTACAGACCATAATGTCAGGGATACGCTTTCGATAACCGACAGGGCCTATATAATAAACAATGGTGAAATCCTGGATGAAGGCACACCTGAAAAACTGGTATCGGCACCGAAAGTAAAAGAGGCTTATCTTGGTGAGGAGTTCAGCTTATAAATGGCACTTGAAAACCGTCTTGAGTTAAGGCTTTCACAGAAGCTGGTATTGACGCCGCAGCTTCAGATGGCGATAAAACTGCTGCATATGCCTCTGATGGAACTCTCCCAGACACTTACGCAGGAGATGGTGGAAAACCCCCTGCTGGAAGAGTCAATGGATGCTACGACGACATCGGAAGAGCTCACTCCTGAAGAAAAAGAATCTGTCGATACATACAGTGAAAACGATTATGATGACACGGAGATGCCCCTTGAGGAGATGATAAACTTTGTATCGTCCGATTATTTTGAGGAAAGAGGTGCCGACGGAAGAGATCTGGGATATTTCACTCCCGGAAATGTGACCCTGCCTTCTTTTGAATATTTCCTGAGCAATACAACCAGCCTTATTGATCACCTTGAATGGCAGCTCCGCCTCTCAAAAGAAGACGAAAAAACCAGGTCCGCCGGAGAAATAATAATCGGCAATATAGATGAAAACGGATACCTTAGAATTTCAAATGAAGAAATACAGTCGCTCTCGGACACCGACGCTGAAACTTCCGAAAGAGCGCTCAGGCTGGTTCAGAGCTTTGATCCGCCCGGTGTCGCCGCGAGAAAAATAGAGGAATGCCTTCACCTGCAGCTGGGCTTGCTCGGGCTTCAGGGAACTCTTGTCGACAATATAGTTCTGAACAACCTGTAGATGCTGGCCAAAAAGAAATATGTTCAACTGGCAAGACAATACAATGTACCGCTTGAGGATATCATGTCGGCAACCGGAATCATAGAGGGACTCTAGCCGAAGCCGGGCAGAAACTTCCTGTCTTCGGCGATTAACTACGTAATTCCGGACGTCTATATTGTACGGACATACACGGGCTATCAGATAATCCTGAATGACGAAGGAATGCCGAAATTAAGGATCAGTAATTATTACCAGAAACTCCTGAAACAGAAAAACACCATGGAAAAAGAAGACAGGCATTTCCTGGAAGAAAAACTCCGTTCGGCCATCTGGCTGCTGAAAAGCCTGTCCCAGAGAAACAAAACTATTTACAGAGTGACCGAAAGCATCCTGAACTTTCAGAAAGATTTCTTTGACAGGGACATTAATTATTTAAAACCCATGAACCTCAAAGACGTTGCGCTGGAACTGGGTCTTCATGAAAGCACTATCAGCAGGGTGACGTCAAATAAATATCTCTCCTGCGCCCATGGAATCTACTGCTTTAAATTTTTCTTCAGCAACACGATATCGAGTGATTCGGGTGGTATATCCTCAACATCATTAAAAGAGCTGATCAAGAAAACAATCACGGAAGAGGACCTGCGGCGGCCTCTCAGTGACAAGCAAATAGTGGATATTCTGACGGACAGGAACATCCGGATCGCCAGAAGGACGATTGCAAAATACAGGGATGAACTAAAAATTCCGCCACAATCACAAAGAAGAAGGTTGCTACCAAATACTTCAAACCAATACTTAAAAGGAGGCTGTAATGAACATCATAATTAGCGGACGACACCTCGAGGTGACACCGGCAATAAAACAATACGCTAAAGAAAAGATCGGCAAGTTCGAGCGCTACCTGTCCAATATTTCAGAAGCGGTAGTCACTCTCAGCGTCGAAAAATACAGGCATAAAGCCGAGGTGCTGTTCAAAGTAAACGGTATTCTGATACAGGCAGAGAGCGTAACAGGCGAAATATATTCCTCGATCGACCAAGTTTCGGAGAAGCTCGAAAGACAGGTCAAGAAGTACAAGGAGAAATTCATCTCTCAGCGAAAGGGCGGCAACAGGGTGCCTTCCGAGCCGAAGGAGAATCCGTCTTCCGCAACGGAAGGTGGCATCATAATAAAGAACAAACATTTTGAATTAAAGCCGATGAGTCCGGATGAAGCGTCCATGCAGATGGAGCTTCTCGACAAGGATTTTTTCGTTTTTCTGAACGATCTCACCAACGATATCAATGTGATATACCTCAGACTGGATGGAAATTTCGGGCTGATTGAACCGGTGAGATAGAATATTTCCGTGAAAACAGGAAAACCTGCAGAAAAAACCGGGCATCATCCCGCAAGCAACGACAAAGCTTCCCGTGTCGTTATTATCACGGGGCTATCGGGTTCGGGCAAGACTGTTGCACTCAGGGCGGTCGAGGATGCCGGTTTTTTCTGCGTCGACAACCTGCCGGTTTCCCT
Organism: Nitrospirota bacterium; assembly: GCA_024275975.1. GTDB lineage: Bacteria > Nitrospirota > Thermodesulfovibrionia > Thermodesulfovibrionales > UBA6898 > JAJRYC01. The sequence goes on from JAJRYC010000004.1 coordinate 10,903, forward strand.
TCTAAGCTCGTTAATAGACAACATCTCTCTCAACCGGAAGCTTAAAAACATCGCGCTGGGCGTAGATATCCGTGAAAAAGAATTTCTTGCGGACACGGAGAAGGTCCTGAACGCCCTCAGGTCCAAACATCGCCTGGAAATACTGTTTCTGGAAGCTGAAACAGAGGTGCTGATCAGGAGGTTCAAGGAGACCCGGCGGCCCCATCCGTTAGGTGGAAAACTGGAAGAAGCTATAAAACAGGAAAAAGAGAGTCTGGCCATGCTCAGGGCCAACGCGGACAGGGTTATAGACACATCCTCGTTCTCTCCACATCAGTTAAGAAAACTGATACCTTCCATTTATTTCCCGCGGAGCGACCGGAAAGATTTGACTATAGGCCTTGTATCTTTTGGATTTAAATACGGGGTTCCACTGAATACAGACCTTCTTTTCGATGTCAGATTCCTGCCGAACCCCCATTTCATCCCGTCACTCAGACCGCTGAACGGAAAAAACAGGCGCATTGTCAATTATGTATTTAAGCACGCCGAGACAATAGAGTTCATGACGAAAATTGAAGACCTGCTGAATTTCCTCATACCTCTATATATAAAAGAGGGAAAATCATATCTTTCGATCGACGTGGGTTGCACCGGCGGAAATCACCGCTCTCCAGCGATTATCGAGAGAATTGCAAAACTTATAAAAAAGGGCAATATCACATTGAATATTGTCCACAGGGACATGTCCTGAAACGATTAACTCAAACCATATACCTCGATAATAACGCGACCACACCGGTTGATCCCGAAGTGTCCGATGCAATATTCTCATCGCTTAAGAGGGATTTCGGTAACCCCTCAAGCAGTCACCGCCCCGGCATGCAGGCAAGAAAGGTCATAGAAGACTCCCGTGAAATCATCTCCACCTTCCTGGGATGCGGCCATGATGAAATATACTTCACCTCGGGAGGGACGGAGTCTAACAACCTTGCGTTAATCGGGGCTGCGGCATTGCACAAAAAAGGCCATATTATTACATCGGCCATCGAGCACCCTTCAGTCATCAAAACATGCGGATACCTGGAATCACTTGGGTTCGAGGTCACATATGTCCGCTCGGACAGTGACGGAATAGTCAGCATTGACGACATCAGGCATGCTGTCCGAAAAGATACGGTCCTCATATCAATCATGCATTCCAACAATGAAACCGGCGTCATCCAACCTGTTGACGAGATAGGCCGAATAGCAGAAGAATACGGAATAACATTTCATGTTGACGCGGCACAGTCAATAGGGAAGATACCTTTCAGTATGAACGGTTCAGGGATAGACCTGTTGACGGTAGTTTCACATAAATTCTACGGCCCTAAAGGCATTGGAGCGCTATATATAAAGAACGACGTAAAGATCGCACCTGTTTTCTTTGGCGCCGGACATGAAAAGGGGTTAAGGCCTGGAACAGAAAATGTCGCAGGGATAGCAGGATTCGGGAAGACGTGCCTTCTGTCCGGGAGAGACGTTAATTCACGTGCTGCTCATGCCACCCGGTTAAGCGAGCTGCTTCTGGGCGGCCTCCAGTCTTCTATTCCCGGCGTCGGGCTGAACGGCCATCCTTCAAAAAGACTACCCAATACCCTGAACCTCCGCATACCCGGAATATCTTCTTTCGAGCTCATCGAAAAGATCAGGGACCGGGTCGCTATTTCTTCGGGCTCCGCCTGTCACTCGGGAAGGCAGACCCCATCAGGCGTCTTAAAAAATATCGGCCTGACGGATGAAGACGCGTTATCATCCATTAGATTGAGCACCGGGAAGGACAATACGGAAGACGAGGTAAATGAAGCGGTCGGGATAATAGCAAATGCCGTGAATGAACTGAAAAAAAAATAATCCGCCTCCCGCCCTTCACTCTTTTCCATCAGTCTATTTATAGACAGCCATCGCGGACATTCATGAAATGCCTTTTGTATCGTCCTTTTAAAAAATGGTATTTGTTTGATTTCACAAGGGGTTGTGCGTTATTATTCATGAATGGAGACGAAAAAACTGCTCGATGACGCCGGCCATTACCTGATGAATACCTACAGCAGATTTCCTGTTGTGCTCAGAAAGGGCCGTGGCATGAAGGTCTGGAGTACCGATGGAAAAGAATACCTTGATTTTGTGGGAGGCCTGGCTGTCAACTGTCTCGGCCACTGTCACCCGAAGGTAGTAATCGCGATCCAAAAACAGGCACAGCGACTTCTCCATATCTCGAATCTTTATCATATTGAACCACAGATAAAACTGGCCAGAAGACTGGTAATAAACTCTTTCGCCGACAAGGTCTTCTTCTGCAACTCCGGCGCGGAGGCGAATGAGGCCGCGATAAAACTTGTCAGGAAATACTTCAGGGAGCAGCCGGTTAATAACAGATTCGAAATAATAACGGCGATTAATTCATTTCATGGCAGGACAATCGCAACGCTTACAGCGACTGGACAGGATAAAATAAAGAGCGGCTTTGAGCCTCTCCTGCCCGGTTTCAGGCATGTTGCTTTTAATGATATAGAAGCATTGGCGGCCGCAATAACAGGACAGACATGTGCGATTATGCTTGAACCGATCCAGGGGGAAGGCGGGGTGAAGATGCCCGACGAATCATACCTTCGTAATGTAAGAGAGCTGTGTGACAGGCATGGTATTCTCCTTATTCTGGATGAGGTCCAGACAGGGATGGGTAGAACAGGGAAATTATTTGCATATGAACATTACGGTGTCACTCCCGATATCATGACCCTCGCAAAAGGTCTCGGCGGTGGAGCTCCCATCGGTGCGATGCTCTCGACGGCCAGGATCGCGACGGCATTTCAGCCATCCTCTCACGGGTCGACATTCGGCGGCAACCCCCTTGTCTGCGCGGCTGCGATGGCAACACTCGATGTTCTGCTCGAAGATGATTTAATGCTTGATCAATGCAGAAGGATGGGTGGATATTTCAGGAAAAAACTTGAGGCGCTGAAAGAAGAGTTTCCCGGCATAATCGCTAATATATCGGGCGCGGGACTCCTGATCGGCATTGAATTAACCCGTAACGCCGCTCCAGTAGTCAAGGCGTGCCTGGACAGGGGAATTCTTATCAACTGTACGGCGGGCAATATCCTGAGGTTCATGCCCCCGCTGATCATAACCGAAAAAGAGATAGACCTTCTTACCGATATACTCGAACAGGTCTTCGACAGGCTTTCGTAGGGGGAAAAATGAAAAAAGATTTTCTTTCATTATTGGAATTGTCTTCGGTGGATGTCACAAATCTTCTTAAGAGGGCGTTGGATTTAAAGACCGGTGTAGACGCGGACGCACGTCCACTCTCCGGAGGAAGCATCGGCATGCTTTTTGAGAAGCCTTCAACCCGGACACGTATCTCGTTCGAGGTGGGAATATACCAGCTCGGCGGACAGCCGATATATATGAATCCGTCCGAACTTCAGCTCGGAAGAGGAGAATCATTGCGTGACACCGCCGGAATACTGTCGCGTTACCTGAGAGGAATTGTAATCAGGACGTCATCCCACACAACACTCGAGACCTTTGCAGCCGGCGCATCTATCCCGGTAATTAACGGACTGAGTGACCTGCACCACCCCTGTCAGGCGCTTGCCGACCTGATGACCATCCAGGAAAACAAAAATCGCCTGAAAGACCTGAAGGTCGCGTTTATAGGCGACGGCAACAATGTCTGCAATTCACTGATTGAGGCGGCCGCGCTAATGGAATTCAATCTTGACATTGCCTGTCCGGAAGGGTTTGAACCCGATGCCGGGATACTCGAAAATGCCAGGGCATCCGCGAAAAGCGAGATCATTATCCTCAGGGACCCCCGGGAGGCAGCAGGCATGGCCGACGTAATCTATACGGATGTCTGGGTCAGTATGGGACAGGAGAAGAACGCTGATGAAAAGAAACGGAAGCTCAGTGATTATCAGGTAAACAGCAGGTTGTTGGCCTGCGCAAAAAAAGATGTGACAGTACTGCACTGCCTTCCGGCGCATCGGGGAGAAGAGATTACAGCAGAGGTTATGGACGGTCCTCATAGTGTAATTTTTGACCAGGCCGAAAATCGCCTTCACACTCAAAAAGCGCTTCTGGAGCTTTTAATAAGGTAAAACTGCGCTTACGGACCGCATAGCGCAACTTGAGGATAACTACAATTCAGGGGTCTTGAAAGGTATAAATAATAGATGAAGGAAGCTTCCATGGGATACAATAAACAGAAAAAGACTGCCGTCTGATGAACAAAATCGTTAAATTTAATAAACTCTGCGCAGATTACGGTATCCTTGCTGCTTATGCCTTTGGTTCTGGGGCGGAGAAAGCCGTTGAACTGATTGAAGGCAGGGAGACTGAGGGGATTAAAGATCCCCTTGCTGATATTGACCTTGGTATGGTTTTCCATGCAAAACGGTTAAGCCCGGGTGAACGGATAAAGACCTATGGGAGACTCTATTCAGAACTCAGCGAAATATTCTCACCCTTTACGCTGGACCTTATCTTTCTTCAGGAGACGGGGGTAATCCTGCAGTTCGAAGCAATAAACGGTATATCGGTCTATACTTCTGATGATGACAAACGGCTTGAATATGAAGAACACGTTATAAAGTTTTACCAGGACTGGAAACCTGATTACGACCAGTACACAAAAGAAGTGCTGGAGGCCATAAGCGGATTAACCTGAATATGAACATACTTACAGGGAGAATAGACGTCATAAGAGTCGCCCTTTCACGTTTAAAAGAATTAAGCGGATTATCAAGGGAAGAATTTCTTGAAGATTATAAAAACCCTGCTACCGCTGAAACATATATCCGGCATTGTCTTGAGGCAATATTTGATATCGGAAGACATATTCTGGCAAAGACAGGCAAGATCAGATTAACTCATGAATATAAAAACATAGCAAAGGGACTTGGAGAAAGCGGGGTCATATCAGACGCCCTTATGTATAAACTCATGGAAATGGCCGGATACCGTAACAGGATCGTCCACCTCTACCACGAAATCACGGATGAGGAATTATACGAGATACTCCGGAACGATTTGAAAGATATAGAACAGTTTCTGAAAGAGATTGGAGAATCCATAAAGAACATCAGGATGGCGGAATGAAGAGGCTCCACATTGAAAGCCCCCGGCTATCAAAAAAACGTGACAGAAAGAGAGCTTTGCTATGAGTAAAAAGGTGATAAAATTTCCTGAGCAAGCAGAGACAACCATCGATGTGGTTCTTGAAGAATTCCTGACAGAACAGAGAAAACGACTGAAACCGGCGACAGTGTCAGGGTATGAAGGCGTTGTCACTTTAATAAAGGACCACCTGAACGGCTACGGGCACACAAACCTTTCAAAGGCTGAATTAAGCCTTTTTGACAGGCTCTACAACGCCGGCGGGGCTGAACACCGTGAGTTCTGCCAGTTATTCGGCCCTGAGAAGATTATTGATAACATTGGAGACTTTCTCGGATATTTCATAATCAGAAAAGTGATGGCTGGAGCGGATTTCAAGCGTACCGCCGGTACGGTCACAAAGAAGCTTTCAAAATGGCTGGCAGAGAAGGGATATATTTCAGAAGAAGCATCCATGGAGGGCTTTGAAGAGGGAGCCACTGCAGCAAGAGACCTGCCAAAGGCGGAGAAAGCAGCGGAGATACTTTACCGGGCTGCCGAAGATTCCATCGCTGACACCGATGAGCTTGATGATCAGGATTATATGGAGTTTGACCACTATAGCATTTCAAGGATAGAGCCCGGAAAACTCTGGATTGTGATATACGAAAAAGATAAAAGAGGTACGCTCGGGCCAATCTCCGTGCCCAAAAGCGCAACCTCTCTGCTCGGAGAAGGCTGGGACATCAGTTGCGCCCTTGGCAAGGTGAAGGGAAAGTGGCGGATAATCGAGATGGGAAACGTTTATCCGCTATAGACATTCATTTAATGTGAAAATAGCCCCCCCCTGCTTGCACCTACGGGGTGCACGGAGACAACTGCAAATTACCAATTTACCGGGTAACTACCCCTACCCCTGGCTTCACCTGAGAGGGAAGTAATCTTCCCACTTTGGCAAAGGGGGATTTGAGGGGGATTTTATAAATGTCGTCAGCGGGTGTCGCTTTCCGTCCCGGTTTTCTGTTTCCAGTCCTTAACGCGATGCTCTGTTCATCTTTTAACATTGAACATTGAACCCCGAACGTTGAACTTCTTTTATCCGTTGCGCTATGCTTTTGTTTGCGCCTACGGGGTCGAGGTATTGGCGCAGCTCACTTCTGCTGCTTAATAATGGACAAGTGAATAAGGAGACCGGCGTTCTTTATGATATAATATACAACAACGGATAATAAGACAAAAGGGATGACTTCAATCGAAAAAACAGGAGAGCTTCCGGGTGTGTCGGATGGAAAAGATTAAGACAGGGATAGCTATTGTTCACCGGATGGTACAGAGACATATTAAGAGGAGGTGAATAAGCTTGAGGAGAACAAAGTGGGTCGGGCATTGTTGAATGTCAAAAATGCTGAAAAACTTTCATTTCTGACAACTAAAGAGAGAGTTGCCGTGCTGGAGTTTGCAAGCGCTGTCAGAAAGAGATTCGGGTCAGAGGTAAAAGAAATAATCCTCTTTGGCTCCAAGGTAAGAAGGAATGGCAACAAAGAATCTGATATAGACATTTTGATAGTCCTCACAAGTCTGTCCTGGGAAATAAAAAAAACCATTTCAGAACTGGCGGCAGCAACGAATTTAAAATATGACGTGCTTATTTCGACTATAAGATACGATAAATCCGTATGGGATAACCCTACAATAAAAGCCTCGCCTTTTAGTAGAACTGTAAGGGAGGAAGGCATATGTCTCTGACTCCCGAACAGAAAGCACTTGCAAGTCATAGATTTGAGAGAGCTGAATCAACTATTGGGGAAGCAATAGACGAATTATCCCGTGGTAATTTCAGACTTACTGTTAACAGGGCTTATTATTCAGTCTTTTATGCAATGAGATCCTTTCTTGCACTGGCAAATAAGGATTCGTCAAAACACTCCGGAGTTATCTCTATGTTCAATCAATATTTCATAAAAACTGGTATTGTTTCGGAAATCAGCTTCAAGTCCATTCAGTCCCTCATGGATCTGAGGCACGAGAGTGATTATCAGGATTTCGCTGAAATAACAGAAGAGGAAGCTGTGGGGGCTGTGCAAACTGCCCACATTGTCATTACTCCTCTAAAACAGTCATTAGAAAAACTTCTGGAAGAATAAGCAACTACTTCCCCCTCCGGGGTGGAGGTAGTTAAGGTTTACAGGCTGGAATATTCGACCGTTGAACTTACTTTTATGCAGATAAGTGCTGTTTACCGGATAACTCCCCCAGCCACTCTTAAACCTAAGAGGGGAGTAGTCTTCCCACTTAGGCAAAGGGGGATTTGAGGGGGATTTTATAAATGTCGTCAGTCGGCATCACTCTTCGTCCGAGTCTAAGTTCTAAGTTCTCTGCTTTTCTTTGTCCTTAACGCTATGCGCTATGCTCTCTGCGCTCTGCTTTTCTTCAGTCCTTAACGCTATGCGCTATGCTCTTTGCGCTCTGCTTTTCTTTAGTCCTTAACGCTATGCGCTATGCTCTTTGCGCTCTGCTTTTCTTTAGTCCTTAACGCTATGCGCTATGCTCTCTGCGCTCTGCTTTTCTTCAGTCCTTAACGCTATGCGCTATGCTCTTTGCGCTCTGCTTTTCTTTAGTCCTTAACTCTATGCTTTTGTCCGTCCGTTAACGTTGAACATTGAACCCCGAACGTTGAACTTCTTTTATGCTCTCTGCGCTTTGCTTTTCCTCCCCTTCCTTGCACCTACGGGGTGGAGGTAGTTGTGGTGGTGGCTGACTTGAATATTCGACAAAGAATTGTATAATAGGAGAAAAAAAGAAGCCTGACATTGATGAAGACAACGCATTTATTATATAGTCCATTCAGGACCCCTGTTGATAAGTTGTTAATAACTTATTTTGAGAAGGAGGTTCTGAATTTTTGCGATATTCGCTCTTTGAAATCAATGTGTTATAATGTAAGAGTCAGAGATGACATCCTTGTCGGCAGGGACTGAAACCCATGAAGTTCAAAATATCGTAGATACCGTCCGTCAGAGATGACATCCTTGTCGGCAGGGACTGAAACCATATTTTTGTTATCATAAACATTTAACAGCCAGTCAGAGATGACATCCTTGTCGGCAGGGACTGAAACTGTAATCCCCTCAAGGAGATTACGTTCATTTGTCAGAGATGACATCCTTGTCGGCAGGGACTGAAACATTCTGTTGGTATCATAATTACCCCTCCTAATTTGTCAGAGATGACATCCTTGTCGGCAGGGACTGAAACCCATCTCTTTTGAATGTTTTTCTTTCAGTTTGTCAGAGATGACATCCTTGTCGACAGGGACTCACCACCGCCCATACGTGGAATGCACCAATGCGACTCTGACCAGCACTCATTGAAAATACTGGATTCTCGATGTAAGTCCTCGCGAGAGTCGCGGCGACCCGCTCAAAAGAACACGGGAATGACGGCCTAATCAGGTCAATCGCAGGTAGAAATCCAGGGACTTCTACCTGCACCTACGGGGTGCACGGAGACAACTGCAAACTACCAATTTACCGGGTAACTACCCCTACCCCCGGCTGAACCTGAGAGGGAAGTAATCTTCCCACTTTGGCAAAGGGGGATTTGAGGGGGATTTTATAAATGTCGTCAGCGGGTGTAGCTTTCCGTCCTGATTTTCTGTTTCCGGTCCGTTACGCTCTGCGCCATGCGCTCTGCTTTTGTTTGAACGTTGAACTTCTTTTATCCGTTACGCTTTGCGGTTCTTCCCCTTCGGGGTGAATGAGGCGACCGTCTTTCTTTATGATATACTATAAAAACAACGGATAATAAGGTATAAGGAATGTCTTCCATTGAAAAACAGGAGAACTTCCGGGGAAATTGATTGATCAAAGGAGCCTTTTACTGCTCTTCAGGAGACTGAAATGCTGGCGGTTGAAATCAGCACGGAAATACAGAGCTGCAAAGAGAAGGGTGTTGATTGGAAGAGATTAAATCGAAGATAGCTGTTGTTAACGAGAGGCTAAGAAGACATGTTAAGAGGAGGTGAAAAAATGGAACAAACATTAGAAAAGGTGTCACGTCCCAGGTAACGGAGACCGGTTCAATCCCAGGTAACGGAGAAGACGCCCTTATCTCTCAGGCAATTTCTAAAATGCTGGATTACAAGATACAACAATACAATAAAGAGATAAAGAGACTCGATAGAGCTTTGAGGAAGTTTGAACGCCTGGACAATAAAGACTCATCCGTTTTTTTTGAAGAGTTTAAGAAGGGCAGACTTCGAGATAATATGGATTTTATTGAGTGGGCTTCTCTTTATCAGATGCGAAGCAACCTCATTGAAAAAAAGGTAGAACTTGAAGGTAAAAATTAGGTGGTAGGGAAATATTTTGATGACTTACTTCAGGAGCTTTTTATAAGTCGTGCTATATCTTCTTTCAAGATATTGAGGCAAGACAGTAGATTTTCTTATTGACAGAAGTGGTAGTATTCTGGCGTAATCTGGAGAGTCTGGAGGGTAAGTTTTTAGGCTAAAAAGCGGAAAAGTTTTGCATAGTGTGCAACAACATCCCTGTAGTTCTCTTTTGCATTCTTTAATTTCAAACTTGTTGAACCGACCGGCATCTTCATCCAGGTTTTCCTGGAAAAGGAGACGATTACGGAGCTGTTATGATAATATTTTATTAGGAGGAGGTGAATTATTATGTTAGTTAAAATAGACACATATTTTGATGGGGAATACTGGTGTGCAAAAGGAATTACCGAGGATATATTCACACAAGGTGAGACCTATGATGCATTATTGAAGAATATAAGAGAGGCAGTAAGTTTGCATTTTGAAGATATAATCAACCGGGGCAAGACATTGGAAATACTTGTTATGTCCGAGATGGAGGTTGGACGCAGTGTCGCCTAAGCTGCCGGAGGTCAGCGGAGAAAAATTGGTAAAACTTCTTAATAAGCTGGGCTACCAGGTTATCAGGCAACGGGGGAGTCACATCCGGCTGAGCAAGGCAACTGCTTCAGGAAAGCATAACATTACCGTACCAAATCATAAAATAATCGCAAAGGGGACATTGAATGATATTTTCACAAAGGCAGGGTTGTGGAATAACATGTCAAGAGACGAATTGATAAAGATGTTGAAGAAATAGAGATTATAGCAATGGTAGTATTTTGGTGTAATCTGGAGAACCAAGGCTCTTTTTTTGGCTTTAACGCTCTGCGCTATGCCTTTCATTCATTCCCCTTTGATAATTTCAGGGATGATTCCGAGGCTGAACACGTTAAGAATTCAAGACTGTTTGAGCTTTTTTTTCGTCCTTAGTCCGTTACGCTATGCGCTTTGCTCTCTGCGCTATGCTTTTTTATCGGGCAGACCGGAAGCAGACCGTTAAAAAAGAATGGCGGGGCGCATTTTCTTGGTTCCGTTCTTTATGTCTTTGTTCTTGCTATGCGTCTTTATCCGTTGCGCTGTTGCTTCTTAAAGAACCGGGGGAAGGGGCGGAGTCCCATTTAATCAGATAACTCCTTGAACTACCTGTTTACCGGCTAACTCCCCCTACCCCTCTTAACCCTAAGAGGGGAGTAATTCACCCTCCATTTAAGTTAAAGTCAGGCCAATAGCAAGTAATCTTCCCACTTAGGCAAAGGGGGATTTGAGGGGGATTTTATAAATGTCGTCATTTTGTATTGTTTTTCATCCCAGGTCGTGTCTTTGTCCTTAACTCTATGCTTTTGTCCGTCCGTTAACGTTGAACATTGAACCCCGAACGTTGAACTTCTTTTATGCTCTCTGCGCTTTGCTTTTCCTCCCCTTCCTTGCACCTACGGGGTGGAGGTATTGAGGGGATACCAGCTATAGCGGGTGTTTTTTCCATTGACAATAATGGTAGTATTTTGCTATACACATAAAGGTACAGATCGAGACTCTTTTGGAAGCTTCATTCGCATCTAAAAATTATTACAACATCAATTAACAGCGGGGACATCAGTAATTTTTTCACAAAAGGAGGCGGAATCCAATTGAGTGCGTTGGACGGGGATAACAGCGAGGGTGGAATGGGAGCACCAAAAATTAAATTTTTGCTCAGGCGTCTGGTCAATCATATAAGTTTCATAAATGCAAGACAGTGATGGAGAGGTAGTTTTATGACTTTGGAATATCTTGTTTCACTAGACATGAAAGGCATTCACGATTACATCTTTGGCACAAACAAGTTAAGAGAGATACGCGGGGCCAGTGTCCTTCTTGACAGATTGAACAGAGAAACTCCCTTGAACGAACTCTGTAGTGGGAAGTATGGGCAACAGGGGCAGGATTGGATCCCTATAGTTTTGGGCGGTGGTAATATAAAGGTTCTTTTTAGAGATAAAGCTAAGACTGAAAAATTCAAAAACTTCCTGGAAGTTAGCTTTAGAAAACAAACCTTTGGTTCCAAGGTTAGTGTTACAGTCAGTGAAAAAAATGGTGATAATGACAAACAATGGCTTAAGAGGATTGGAAGAGAAATCCAAAGAGAAAAGTTCCTTCGGGGAGAACAAAACCAGATTATGGCTTGCAGTTTCTTCAAAGCATGTAAGGCATGCGGACTCTATCCTGCAGAGCATCCAGATACCCGCATTAAAAAAATCCGGTACATTTGTAAATCCTGCTACAAAAAGATTGAAGAATCAGAAAAGTATAAGAATCTAGAGATTTACAAAGAGCTATCAAAGACGAGAAATGAGTTAAAGCTTCCAAGGGAATTTAGCGAGATCGGAAAAGAATCGAAACCCGAAGGATATATGGGGTTTATCTATGCAGATGCAAACAGAATGGGCGAGTATCTGTCAAAAATAAAAACGTTTAATGACCTGGAGAATTTCAGCGCTGATATCCACAAAAGCAATTTAGATGCTACTGTTTCTGCAATAAGTAATAATTTTGACAGTAACTATTTACCTGTTCAGGTAATACTTGCAGGAGGTGATGACCTGATTCTTGCATTGCCGGCAGATAAAGCAATAGATGTGGCAATAGATTTCTGTGGTAACTTCAATATAAATCTTTCTCATCGTGAGATATCAACTTCTGCTGCAATAGTGATCTGCCACGACAGTCTTCCCATAAAAAACATCCTTGATGTTGCAGAGTCTCTCCTCAAGAATGCGAAACTTGAAAGCAGAAATAATGGCGGTGGAACTTATATAGACTTCATTGTTACAAGCGGTTCTGCCCTTGAGGACCCTATTTTGAAGAGAGAAAGGGAATTAACAATTCGGGATAGCGGTGTTCATCGCGTTACAAAACGTCCATATTCACATGAAGACATAAAGATATTGCGAGATAATGTCAAAGCTTTGAAAAAAAATAATTTTCCAAAAAATAAACTCCGAATGCTATATGAGTGTCTCTTCAGTGGACACGATCGGTCAATGCTTGATGCCTATTATTTCAAGACGAGACTGAGTGAGAGGCATAGGGAGCTGATGAATGGGCTGAAGCTTGATTTATTTCCCTGGCAGCAAAAAGAGTTGAGTGAATATACAACCATAATTGCTGATATTGTAGAACTATACGAGTTCATACATTGAAGGAGACTTCTGATGGATAAACGCATTGTTAATCTTCAAATGGATATGATCTTTCTTTCTCCATTTATTGTTGCCAGTGGTTTTGGGCTAGCAGGTATAATTGATTCAACCACAGTTAAAGACAACGACAAGATTGTCTATATTCCTGCTAGTTCTATTAAAGGCAAGATAAGAAGCGAATTTAAAAAAGTAATGGAATCGTTGGAAATGCCTGTATGCAATAGTATCGTAGCCGACAGACTTGAAATATGTAAAAATGATGACGTGAAAGATGCCTGTGCCATCTGCAGGATATTCGGGTCAGAATTTTATGACGGGTGTCTTATTTTTGAAGATGCTGTTATGGAGGACAAAACACGGGAGCTTTTCTCAAGAATAGTAAAAAACAGACCACTCCCTGCATTTCAGTCATCCATCAGATCAGGAATAAAGCTTAACAGATACCTAAAAACAGCCAAAGAAGGAGCACTGTTTACATTTGAGGGGGTAAATCCCTCGGTTACCTTTAGAGCCTCCTTTTTTGGGTCTTGTTATATAACTGATGAAGAGTACTCACTGTTTAAAGGCACCATTGAGACCATCACCCATCTTGGCGGCAACAAGGCAGGAGGAATGGGCAGGTGCAATATCAGACTTATTGAGGTTACACCATGAAAATACTGTCTATCTCACTTATTGCTAAAAGCCCTTATTCTATGTCTGCATCAAGAGATGTTGGCAATCTGCAGAAAACCCTGGATTTCATCCCTGGTACATCACTCAGAGGAGTTTTTGCCAGGTTATGGCTCGAAACCACTAGGTTAGATAATGATTTTAGGGAGATGTTCACTTCCGAAAAGGTCTCTTTTTCTAATTTGTACATTAAAGATTCAAAGCCGATTCCAATGTCGGCCTCTTCCTGCAAATATTGCGGCGGATTTCTTGGAGATAAAGATCGGCACGGAGTTGTAGACATATTGCTTCCCCTGATCAGGGAAAAAGAAAATCATATGGATATCCCGGATAAATGTCTACACTGTCAGTTCACGGAAGTCTCTGTGAAGTGTCTATCACCAATGAAAAAAATCAAAGGGTACTATGCCATACATCTATCAGATAACTCCTTGAGCAGAATTCAGGTAGACAGACGCCTTATATACAGAACGGCCATATCCCCTCTAACCGAGACGGCACTTGACAATACCCTTTACAGCCTGGAGGTTGTAGAAAAAGGACAGACGTTTACGGGAGAAATATTTTTTTTCGAAGACAGGCTTTTCAATATATTCACGGCATTCATTGAAAACCACGAATCCCTTTTTGTCGGGGCTGACAAGTCCTCGGGACTCGGTAAATTTGACATTCTTTCAGTTAGTGAGACTAAAAGAGTTGCGGAGAATGAGATGATGGCTCGCATTGAAGAGTTCAACCGAAAATTGGCGATTAAAAGCAGCAGGGCCTACTTTTCTGTCACACTACAATCTGATGCCATAACAACCGACAGGTACATGCGTTATAAGAGCTTTGTTGATAAAGAAGATACAGGGATTTCCGGGGCGGAGTTTGTTTTAGGAATTGCGGAGACAAGGATTGTTCAGGGATGGAATGCCCTGACAAAACTTCCCAGGGAGGACACTCTGGCGATTGAGAAAGGCTCTGTCTTTGTATTCAGTGTGAATGATATTGAAAGTGCGATGGACAGCCTTTTAAAACTGGAGGTATCAGGAATTGGCAGACGCAGGGGTGAAGGCTTCGGCAGGGTTACAATATGCGCCCCCTTTCACCTTGAGAAGGGGATAAAATGACTAAAAAAGATCTTGTAAAACTTGCACTGAAACACATAATGGAAAGTGGTGCGCTATTTACTATAATAAAGACAGAAATGGATAAATTCATAGAAAAATACAAAGTAAACTGGCTTCCAAACAGCCAGGTAAGCACAATACAGGAGATTCTCCTCTCCACAAATACAGAGACAGTTCTGGACAATCTCAACCAGTATAGTAACCGACAGTCTAGCAGACACTCTGAAAAGGATAAGTGGCAGAGAGAGGCTGATGGAATTAAAGCTATAGATTATTTTATTGATATGGTAAAAGGTCTTGAAGAGAGACATTTCGGTTTTATCAGTGAAAAGCTGGAGGATGAATTCAGATTGATACTTGACGACGAATTTAAAGATGAAGCTTTCAAAGCCTTACTCACTATCTTTACCCATATTTTTGTAACCACATTAAGATCCAGGCAGGAGGGGAAAAATGTTTGAAAAGCTACAAAGCAGATATATCTTCAGGGGAGAGATTGTCCTTGAAAAGGAATTTCACATTGGAAGCGGGAAAGGAGATGCAAGGACAGATGCCCTTGTGGTGAAGGACTTTTCTAACAGACCCTATATTCCGGGGTCATCCTTAAGAGGTGTTCTAAGGTCAACTATTGAAAGGATTGCCTCATCCATCGGGAAAAATCCGTGTATGCTCGTAAATAAAGGTTGTGTAACAAATTCAGGTGAGCTCCAGGAGGAGTTTAAAAAGATACTAAAAGATAAAGACAAAACTGACATAGAAAGCTTTTTAAATGATGACTCGAAAATATGCCCTGTGTGTCGACTCTTTGGCTCTACAGTTATTGCTTCCAGAATACGCGTTACAGACCTGTACTTAAAGAATGATATCAAGTTAACGGCAGTCAGGCATGGAGTTGCAATCAACAGAGATACAGAGACCTCTCAGGATAAGGCAAAGTTTGACTTTGAAACCGTGCCTGCTCAGACAAGATTTGACTTTGAAATCATTGGAGAAAACCTCGATGACAATAATCTTGCTCTTCTTGCAATAGGTATTCAGGAAATGGTTGATGGAGACTTCTGGTTGGGAGGAAACACAGCAAGGGGGCTTGGCAAGTGTAAGTTAGCAGGGCTCAAGATAAAGTATTTTAATGGGTCTGAGGGGTTAAGGCAATATCTCGTAAGCAGGGAAGACGGTCTCGACGAGATGAGCAAAGAGGATTTTTTCAATAAGATATCTATTGTAGTCGCATAATCGGGAGGAGCAGAATATGCTTAAGAAAATATTAAACGAAATAAGCATGACATTTCATATTGAGGCCACAGGCCCAATACTCATAAAAGAAGGCGATACCAAGGAAGAAGATTCTTCTTTGATGCGTTTTGTTGTAGATGCAAATCAGAAAATATTCATCCCTGGCAGTTCAATAAGGGGGGTCTGGCGCAGCTGGTGTGAGAAGATTGCGCGGACGATAAGTAATGGTGTACCTCTTGCCTGTGACCCATTCAATAATATATTAGATACAGAAAATCTGTCTTGTTCCAAAAGGCTTGAAAAAATGGACACGTCTAATGTTTATGCTCTCTCCTGTCCTATTTGCAAACTTTTTGGGAATACCTCTCAGGGGAGCAGGATAAGGATATCCGATGCATATATTGTCAATGGTGATATTGCAAGAGATAATCTTCCGGTTCGTGATGGTATCGGTATTGACAGATTTACTGGTGGATCAAGTAGTGGTGCAAAGTTCAGGTATCAATATCTGAGTGACAAGACTTTTGAGGCAGAGATTCACATAAGAAACTTCGAACTATGGCAACTTGGACTGCTTGGCTATCTTTTCAGGGATTTCAGGGAAGAACTCATTCCCGTAGGCTTTGGGAAGACGAGGGGGCTTGGAAAGGTGAAAGGCACGATAGAAGGTCCAAAATTAACATTTTATGGTCTTCAACACCCTCGAATTAATAGCACTGACAAGAAGGCTGAGATTAAAGGAAGTGGAAGCCTGTATACCGATGTGGACAAGGGTCACTATTGCTTTGCTACTGAAGCACCTGTTGAGATAGATTTCAAAACAGCCTCAAACTCGGCTATAAAGACAATAATTGAGCTAGACGGAGATCAGGCCGAAAGTCTGTTTATGAAAAAATCTCCAGATTACTGGGCTAACGTAAAGGATGACGGGACCCCAGGAGGCTATTATCTTATAGCACAGGAAGCGAGAAACCATATTGGCGAGGTAATAGAAGATGCCTGAAATCGGTACAATAATGGCTATTAGTTCTGAGACACTGGATGGACTTATCAATAAAACCTTTTCAGACACTGAAAATACCATCGCTATCCTTGAGAGATGGTTCTGCAGGAAAAATGAAAAGCCTGACTTCTTTGACCACATATCAGAATTAACAGACAGCGTGTCTGCGTGGGACAAAGGTAGAATCTTTGATAATACCTCTGAGATACGATGGGAACGAGCTGTAGATGGGTTCCATATTGTATGGATAAAGGATGATGGGACTATTCCTCCGGAATGGCAAACAAAGGAACAGATTAAGTTGGTTGGTAAAAGAAAGATTTTGCTATGGGGAAAGAGAATTGAAGATAAAGAGCTGTGGTATGAAAAGCAGGTCCCGAGAATACTTAAATATCCTGTTAGTGGTGAGGGAGAGAGGGTTTATGCATTGTTAAATGAGTATACCCTTATGGATAGATCAACAGTCTATCGATTCAAGGAGGTGATTGCAGAATGAGTTTTGCAAATCCATATAATTTTGTAAAAATTGACAATGGTGTTGAAAGAAGTAATATTCACAACACTGTCTTTCACAATAAAATACAAGAAAATACTTATACAGGCGTTTTGAAATGCACTTTAAAAACCCTTACAAAAATATTTACTCCTTCAACTTTGCCGGAAGATATTGAAGAAAAAAATATCGGAAAAGATAAAAATGGGCGCCCAAGGATACATTACATGTTTAAGTCTTTTTATTATCTTAAAAAAGACAAGCAAAAACAATATGCGATCCCAGGTTCATCTTTGAAGGGTGTTATTCGTTCTGTAGCAGAAGCGATTTCTAATTCGTGCATGCATGTATTTGACGGTAAATATAAAAATATTTCATACAAAAACAGTGATGCACTGCATAAGGATAGCTGTATCTTTATAGGTGAGCACGGCAACTTGGCCGAAGGAGTTTGTATTTGTTGCAGTATGTTTGGCATGGCTAATGCAAAAGATACAAAAAAGGCACCCGAATCAGAAAATAAATTACTTCCAAATGCTTTTAAAGGTAAAATGAGTTTTTCTGATGCTCTGCTACAAAGCACCCCATCATTTGAAACCATCTTCTCTTTAAAAGAGTTATCTTCTCCAAAACCATACCACAAAACTTTTTATGCAGATAGGCAAACAATTAAAGGTCGAAAGTTTTATTACCATCATTCTGACCATGATGTAAAAGATTTGAAGGGTGAAGAAACCCACCGAAACCGTTCAGTCATCCCCTTAAAAAAAGATGCCCTGTTTGAATTTACCATCTCCTATGAGAACCTTACAGAGGAAGAATATGGCCTTCTTCTTACAACCCTTGAACTTGAATCAGGACTGGCGCATAAAATTGGAATGGGAAAGCCTCTTGGGCTTGGTAGTTGCGAGATTGTGGTAACTGAGATAAGAGAATTTTCAAAGAATCGTTACCTGTCTATTTCTAATGCGAGTGCTTGCAAACTTTTCAGTAATGATGCCCTTAAAGAAAGAAAAGAGACGATAAAAGGTTTATGGGAAAATGGAATACCCAACGATTTGAAATGTATTCTCAGATTGAATAATGGGTTTACAGTGATAAGATACCCCAAAAAAGATACCCGCGACCAATCAAATGATGAATTTACCATATATAAAAATCTCCATCCACCGTGTAGCAGTTTCTCTGATGATGAAAAAACTGGAGAGGGCATAGTAGCATTTCATACACCGCAGATAAAGCCTGAAAAATCGCATAGAAAAAAGCCAAGCCATGCTGTAGGGAGCCTGGCAGACGTCTTCAAAGAGGCAATTAAAAATAAAAAGTAGGAGAAAAATGTCTAAATTAATCATCACGACAGTCGGTACATCTACAATAAGCAACAAACTTTTTCCCGAAAGTTGTAACGTAGAAATCGAAGAATTAAAAAAAGGCAAAGTAATAAATAATTACAATAAAATTATTAATAAGACGGCTACTGCTCTCAAAAACGCGATTGACAACGACCGCCCGAATAAACTTCTTTCAGCAGAGCTTGCATCACTGAGAGTATTCAAGCAAAGTCTTGGCATTTCAAAGGATGATACAATTGTCTTCTTTTCATCAGACTCCGAAGATGGCAGGTTCTGTGCTTCGGTGACCAACCAAGTTCTCAATGAACTTGGTTGGTGTAATGCTCCTGAGCCTGTCGTAATAGAAGGTTTAAAGACACGAAGAACAGGAAAAGAAGAAGATATATCAAAAAACTTTATGGATGCAGGCTTAAAGAAACTAAAGGAAGAGACAGAGCATATCCTTAGGGGCAAATTTTTTGATGAAAAATATTTCAACATTACTGGTGGGTTCAAGGCGACTATACCTTTTGTTACTATTCTTGCCTTTGAAAAGAGGATATCGCTTGTATATTTGTATGAGGAGGATAGTGATTTGATAGTGATAGAACCACCAGATAATTTTAATTGCTCTTACGAAATGATGGTGAACAATATGACCCGCCGTATTCCACGGCAGATATTGGCACTATGAATATATATGATAATATACAGAAAAAAGTTTACCAATGGCATTCTCAACATCCTGAGGGTATTGAAAGTTTTGTAGATAATATAATTAGAGAGAGCAACAACGAGACAGTTCAGAAGCTGAATGATTTTGTTGATTATCTCACTATGTATGGTCTTAAGGATCATCTCCCCAACGCATACATTGACGCGAAATATCACTTAAAAGAAAAAGCGATTGAAAATCTTGATGCTTCCCCTGATGATAAAACAAAGGCCGCATTATATGATTGGCTAAAGATATGTATAAATACTCAAAAAGATATAAATTACGATTTTTATTTTGAGAAAAACAACCTGAACAGAGAAGAAGAAGTAAAAACAATACTTTTTGGGAATGGCAAGCTGCGAAAAATCTTTAAGAACCGAGATTGGCAGATTCGCCTGAAGACCGTAGCGGACTGGTTTTTGAGAAGATACAACGGGGAAATAGCAAGAGACATATTGAGATCTCACCAAAATTTTGACTGCTGGGACAATCTCAAGCTATTTTATCCACGTATGATAGTGGCAATAATCGTTGGGCTTTTAGCGTTGATGACAGGACAGGAGATTTGGGATCTGCCACATAACATTTCTGGTCGTATAACCGGAGTAATCTATGGCCCAATCGCAAAGTTTTGGGGATGGCATTTGTCAGATGCGTATAGTAATTTAGTAAGTCTTATCGGTTTATTAGTTATTGTTTTCTTTTTTTATGTGCTTTCTGTTCTATACTTGCGCTATGAATGCTACAACATAATATTTGACACAAAAGCAGCTGGATGCAGGGCAAGAAAAGTGGGTGGACGAGGGTTATTTGCAAGTTTAATATTGTCGACCTTAATCTGTTATGCAATTGGACCTATCTCGGGTACTAAAGAAGTAATGAATCCCGCTACATATTACAGTTGTCAGGCAGGTCTACCCGTTTTTAAAAATATCATTTTCTTTGCCTCTGCCGCCCTATTTATCGGTATCTTCATGCAGGTCTTCTGGGAGAAGGAAACAATTACGGAGCCGTTATAAACTCGATGTATAAAGTTAACCAACGGCTAAGAGGAGAGTTGCATAGTTAAAATCCATGCATCACAACCAATGAGACATCAATCTATAATTCAGCCGGAGGCAAGTTATCTGAAAGAAAGCCTTTCAGTATTCAGCGCTTTAAAGGTTGAATTCACTCTATTCCCTCTTGAGACTATCCATCTCGGTCCTGACGAGGTTAAAGGTGATCGCTGGAGAGGTTGTTTTGGGGAGGCGTTAAGAAGACGTGCGTGTGCGTTCAGGTGGAAAGAAATCGACTGCAATAAATGCGATGTCAGAGGAGACTGTCTATATCACGGGTATTTTTTCATAGACAGGCCGCATCCTTATGTAATGCTCCCCGAGCTTGACGGCAAACGGGTATATAATACGGGGGAAAGGATGCTGCTTGAAATGGTGCTTATCGGAGCGGCAGCAGAGCATGTGGATAAGTTTGTAATGACTGTTGAAGAGATGGGCAGAATGGGTATAGGCGGCGGAAGAGGGAGATTTCGAGTGAACTCCGTGGTGGCAGAGGACTCAATTGATGCTTCCGGGTTTTTTGAAGAAGAACCCCTGACTGTTGACCATTGCACCATTGAATTGCTTACCCCGCTCAAAATAAAAGAGGGGATAAAGGGGCTCAATTATTCCAATCTCTCTTTTGAGACCTTTTTCAGGCTTTTAATAAAAAGAATTATCAACCTTAACAACCTTTACTGCAATGGCAGGGGCTTTAACAAGGAGCGGATTGAGCCTGAGAAACAAAACCTTTTTACGTTGGCCGGTGAGATTGAAACAAAAACATATACAGAATGGCGGGACTTCAATAGATTTTCCTCAAGACAACATAAGTCACTGAAAATTGGGGGACAAATAGGGATAATAAGGTATAATGGAGAAATAGGCCGGTTTTATCCATATCTTAAGATGGGCGAGGTGCTTGGGGTCGGGCAGCATACAACAAGCGGATTCGGAAGATACCGCATAAGTACCGCCTGAGAAATACGGGTATAAGGTAAAAGTTTAACAATAGGCAAGTAACAGGGTAAGAATAAAGAGAAAAATCTTTATTTAAATGAATTGTCTCAGGCGGTCGTTGTAAACACAGGCTCTTTGACAACTTAAAAGCTGTTTTGTGGTATAATTTTCATGGTATGGGAAAGCAAAATGCTATTCAGGCGGAAACCATACTGTATAGGCTTATGTGTCAAGGCTTTACAGGGGGAGGCTTCCGAAGAGCCGTAGATAAGAGGCAACTGAAACAAATGAAGCTCCTTTATCTTTTTACAGAGCTGTTCGTTTCTTCCGAAGAGCCGTAGATAAGAGGCAACTGAAACCTGTAATAGCGGCGTTATAGCTAACTATTAATGCCACTTCCGAAGAGCCGTAGATAAGAGGCAACTGAAACGCAAGGCAAGCGCCAAGCAGCACGGCTCAAAATCCTGTCTTCCGAAGAGCCGTAGATAAGAGGCAACTGAAACAAAGTTGTAGTCAATCAACCACTCGGTAATCTTCTTCTTCCGAAGAGCCGTAGATAAGAGGCAACTGAAACTGGATCCGGGGGTTGGGTCTGAGACTCCAGACCCGGCTTCCGAAGAGCCGTAGATAAGAGGCAACTGAAACCATCGCTTTGTTTATACTGGCGTATTCCAAAACATTCTTCCGAAGAGCCGTAGATAAGAGGCAACTGAAACTCGCGCCCGCCGCAATTACGGCTTCAATAACCTCGCAACTTCCGAAGAGCCGTAGATAAGAGGCAACTGAAACACTATATAAACCAACGCATTCAGCATGATCATTTCACTTCCGAAGAGCCGTAGATAAGAGGCAACTGAAACTTCGCATTCGCAGCGTTCCCGCTGCTTCTGCTTACTCTTCCGAAGAGCCGTAGATAAGAGGCAACTGAAACCACGTTCTTTAGGATATCCTTGTTGATTACCATCGCCTTCCGAAGAGCCGTAGATAAGAGGCAACTGAAACGGCACAACTTCCATGTCTTCGAAGTTAAACATTATTTTCTTCCGAAGAGCCGTAGATAAGAGGCAACTGAAACCCATTACAAGGGCGATGATATAGGCAGTAAGTCCTATCTTCCGAAGAGCCGTAGATAAGAGGCAACTGAAACTTTTTTTTCTTCTACTTTGCCCCAGGCGGATTGCCTGCTTCCGAAGAGCCGTAGATAAGAGGCAACTGAAACAATTTCTTGAACTTTCCCTTCGCCGTCTCGTCGTCGGCTTCCGAAGAGCCGTAGATAAGAGGCAACTGAAACAGGCTAAATATCACCTGATGACCGATAGCGCACCTTTCTTCCGAAGAGCCGTAGATAAGAGGCAACTGAAACTTGGATCCGGGTCCGGTGTTGGGTCCGGAGTTGGATCCTTCCGAAGAGCCGTAGATAAGAGGCAACTGAAACCCAGGATAATGGCTCCATTTCGCATCCCTGGGAATTTTCCTTCCGAAGAGCCGTAGATAAGAGGCAACTGAAACGGACGCTCCTATACTGTAAATTCCGTCCGCGTTTACCTTCCGAAGAGCCGTAGATAAGAGGCAACTGAAACTTGGATCCGGGTCCGGTGTTGGGTCCGGAGTTGGATCCTTCCGAAGAGCCGTAGATAAGAGGCAACTGAAACTTGCGGCGGGTTTATCATCCGCTGTCAGAACCTGAACTTCCGAAGAGCCGTAGATAAGAGGCAACTGAAACTTGCGCGCGCGCGTTGATATTTCTCTCCGTAGTCCCTTCCGAAGAGCCGTAGATAAGAGGCAACTGAAACTATACGACTCCGTTTACTCCATCCACTACGACACTCTTCCGAAGATCCGTAGATAAGAGGCAACTGAAACATATCGGCTGTGCCATATCCTTCTTCAATAATTTGCTTCCGAAGAGCCGTAGATAAGAGGCAACTGAAACAGTTAAACCTCCACCGTTCCTTCCGCGTTGCTCGTGGCTTCCGAAGAGCCGTAGATAAGAGGCAACTGAAACCGTGGGTATTTTGCTTCCCGGTGCTTCACCCTCTATTCTTCCGAAGAGCCGTAGATAAGAGGCAACTGAAACAAAGGACTCTTCGTAATAGCAAGGTATTACTACGCCTTCCGAAGAGCCGTAGATAAGAGGCAACTGAAACAAAAGATGAAGCGTGTATGAGCTGAACCCAGACATAGACTTCCGAAGAGCCGTAGATAAGAGGCAACTGAAACAAACACTTTTGATTTGTTTACCGTTTGGAAGTGTCTTCCGAAGAGCCGTAGATAAGAGGCAACTTTTAGCAAAAATCCTTTTGGGCGGAGGTACATATGAAACTTTTTGAGGAAATATGTTCTTATTCCAAGCTCCTTTCAGCCTTTGACAAGGTAGAGGAAAATGCCGGGGGCCCCGGAGTAGACAATGTCACCATAGAAGAGTTCTCCCTCTCCCTGAACGAAACGCTCATGTTTCTCAGGAAAGAACTTTTGGATGGTAGGTACAAACCTGTCGCATTGAGAAAAGTCGGCATACCAAAAGGTGACGGAAGTGTGCGGTGGCTGTCGATCCCGGCTGTCAGAGACCGTGTGGTTCAAACGTCCGCCTCAATGGTGCTTTCTCCAATTCTGGATCGGGAGTTTGAGGAGTGCAGTTTTGCGTACAGGAAAGGAAAGTCTGTAAAGAAGGCTATCCAAAAGATCGTCCATTACAGAGATAAAGGTTATTTATGGGTTGTAGATGCTGATATAACTTCATATTTTGATGAAATAAACCACGAGCTCCTGTTAAAAGAGACCATGAAATATATAAATGATGAGAAGGTTATTCATTTGATAAATATGTGGCTAAAAGGAGACGTTGTGTATAAAGGACGCAGAACAAAACTGACAAAGGGCGTTCCTCAGGGCTCCCCTGTGTCTCCTCTCCTATCCAATCTTTACCTTGATGTTTTTGATGAGACATTAATGAAAACAAGGTATAAATATGTCAGGTTTGCAGACGACTTTATTATCCTGTGCAAGGACAGACCGGCCGCTGAAGATGCGATTGAACTTACAGAGGATGCCTTGAAAAAGCTGAGGCTGAGCCTTAATAATGATAAAACACGGCTTACCCACTTCAACAGTGGGTTTAAGTATCTTGGAGTGAAATTTTTACGATCAATGATTTTCAGGCCAATCTATGAAGATAAACTGGATATTGAGGAAGAGCCGGACGCCCCCCCAGCAATAGCAGAAAGGAGAAAGACAGGCATAACCCCTCCGCTACCGGATTTGCCAGACACGGTGATGGCAGAAGCGTTCAAAGACGCGACAAAAGATGCGGAAGACGTTAATCTTGATTCGCTTTTTCAGGAAAAACCGGAGATAGAACCGTCTGTCTCTAAAAATCCATTTTTGAGAACTCTTTATCTTTTAGAACAGGGCACTGTGCTTGCTAAGGAAGATGAACGGTTCAGGATATTGAAAGAGAAGGTAGAGATAAAGGTGGTTCCGGCTATAAAAGTCGACCAGATTCTTATTTTCGGAAATATCCAAATGACAACTCAGGCGATGAAGTTTTGTCTTGAAAAAGACATTCCGGTGATTCTCCTTTCAAGCAGAGGCAGATATTTCGGTGAGCTCAGCTCCTTTAAAATAACAAATGTCGCTTTGCATAAGAGGCAGTTTGAGATAGCTGATAACGATGCATTGTCACTTGAAATAGGGAAGTCCATAGTAAAAGCAAAAATTAATAATTCAAAGGTTATAATCCAGAGATATGGCAGAAAGAGAGGACACCTGCATTTTGAATCGGAGGTGCAGCAAATGAACCTAATGCTTAACAAAGTCTCCAGAGTACTTATGCGTGATGAACTTATGGGAGTTGAAGGCGCGGCAGCTGCCCGGTATTTTTCTGCTCTAAGGACTTTGTTGGGTGACGGGTGGGATTTCAGGAAAAGACAGAAGCAGCCGCCGCCGGACCCTGTAAACAGTCTGCTGAGTTATGGATATACCCTGCTTTTTTATAATATTTATGCAATGGTCAGAATGCACGGCCTACATCCATATATCGGTTTTTTGCACATATTGAGGAATGGACATCCCGCTCTTGTATCCGATATACTTGAAGAGTTTAGAGCTCCGGTTGTGGATGCTACTGTGATCAGCCTGATCTTGAGGGGCAGCATTAAGCAAAAAGATTTCCTTTTGCCCGGTGATAGTGGTGCACCGTGTCTACTGACGGGTGATGCAAGAAAGATTTTTATAAGGGCCTTTGAAAGTAAAATGAACAGCTCTATTTCTCACGGTCCTACAGGATATCATGTTGATTACAGGAGGTGTATTGATCTTCAGGTGCAGGGACTAAGGAAGATGATTCAGGGGAACTTAAATAAATATGAACCAATGTTGATTAAATAATTATGTTTTACATGGTATGTTATGACATAAGTGATGATGGTCGCCGAAGAGAGGTCCAGAGAACCCTAAAGGGTTATGGAAAGAGAGTGCAGTATAGCGTGTTTGACTGTAATATATCGGATTTGCAATAT
This sequence comes from Nitrospirota bacterium, assembly GCA_024275975.1. Taxonomy (GTDB): domain Bacteria; phylum Nitrospirota; class Thermodesulfovibrionia; order Thermodesulfovibrionales; family UBA6898; genus JAJRYC01. The sequence continues at coordinate 36,660 of JAJRYC010000004.1, forward strand.
AGACGACTCAGAGATGAAATCCTTTCCAGAATTGACAAAGATTCGGATAGTGTCAGGTTTTATCCAATTTGCAATGCATGTGCTGGTAAAATCGAATATAGAGGGGCCGGAAATATAAGTGAAGACGAACGGTTTTTTATTGTATAGCGATGTTTATGGTTATAACCTACGATATTATAGATGATAAAAGAAGAGAGAAGGTTGCCTCTGAAATGCAAAATTATGGGATGAGGGTTCAGAAGAGTATATTTGAGTGCTATCTTGACTATGATCAAATTGATACACTGAAAGCATCTCTTGAAACTATGATTGATATCACCACCGACCATATCAGATTTTATTATCTATGCAAAAAAGACCAGAGTAAAACAGCAGTTGAAGGTGTGCAGCTTATTTACAGAAATAACGACTAGTTTATGATTTAATCGGTTAAATTGTTACAATCTTTTTTAAGGGGATTTATGCATGGGGACTAAGGTCAGACCATATATTCATACCACTAAAAAATCGGGCATATGGAATTCCTTCTTCGCCGTCAGGCTGGGTTCCGTCACCGTGTTTGACCCATCCTCCGGAGACTACAGGGACTTTGCCTTCAAGCTGCTGAACCGGCAGATAGACTTCATCAACAGCCTTGACTGCCCGGAGGACGGCAGGGTCTTTGAGCTGAGATTCATATGCCGGCCTGACAGCTCATTACACTTAAGAGGCAGGATTGATATTGTCATGATCGTGATGGTATCCGATACCGAAAAGAACTTATCTCTCATAAAGGCCGGGGATATTTTTCATGACATATGGTCCATGCTTGCCGCAATATCCGATCACTATGAATTTGAATGTATAACGACCAGGGATGATTTTCTGTCGGTTTATGCCCCCTTCCCTGTCCGGGAAATCGTTGAAATTAGCAGGAGAGAGGACATTATCGAAGTCGAAACTGCAAAAAGACTGAGGGGTTTTGGAGCGGATAAGGAATTATATGGCAGTGACAAAAACAGGATATATTTTGTCTATCCCTTTATCTGGAGCGTTAATTCCCTTGCAAGGCTGTTCAGCGTTATGCTGTTCCAGGACGCCCCATGTTTCTTAAGTATATCTTTAAAGCCTGTTGACTTTAGCGGTGAAATTGAACAATTTTTTGAGAAGCAGATTGACCTGTGCGAAAGATATCTTGCTTCGGACTCACAGGCGAGATCACCCGTCAATGCAAGGATTGAGTTCATCACAAAGACACTCCAGAGTCAGCTTTTAAGGCTTGAAGACTCACCGTTTCTGATGAAAATCAGGATCGCCTCCAATGGAAAAGTCCAGCGTGCTTTGATAGATTCCTTTGGCGTGGAGATTACGGAACATGCGGGGTCTCCCGATCTCATCAAAGACTCTAATGACGCCTACGTCTTCTCGGGCGGGTATGACTGGCGCTGCTTCAGTGGTGAAAGGGAGAAGAGAAAAGAGCTGGATAACCTGAAACATATGCAGTTCGGTCATTACGCCGGGACACTGGCGGATAAAACTGACAGACATGTCAGGTATCTCTTTGACGCAAACCAGGCCAATTGCGCCTTCAGATTTCCCCTGCCCAGGGCCGACGAATTGCCCGGTATAGAGACCAGATTTTACAGGAAAGTGCTCCCCCCACCGGATGTTCCCGCAGAAGGGATTATAATCGGGAAGAATGTTATCCATGGACAATCCCATTATATCCGGCAGTCTGAAGACGACAGGCGGAGGCATACATACGTGGTGGGACAGACCGGAACGGGCAAGTCAACCCTGTTTCTGAATATGGTCCTTCAGGATATTGAAAATAACAAAGGGGTGGCTGTGATCGACCCGCACGGCGAGCTGATCAGCGAAATAATGCCGAGGGTGCCGAAGCATAGAATAGACGACGTTGTATATGTAAACTTCGGGGACATAGAAAATCCCGTTGCATTCAATATGCTTGAATACGGGGATGAGCTTGAGAAGGATTTTGTGGTTAATCAAATGTTCGAGATATTCGCCAAGCTCTATGATTTACAACAGACCGGCGGACCAATGTTTGAGCAATACATGAAGAACGCCCTGCTTCTCATCATGGATGACCCGGATTCCGGATCGACGCTCCTTGAAGTGCAGAAGGTCTTCGCGGAGCCTGAATTCAGGAAGTATAAACTCTCAAGGTGCCGGAACAGATATGTCCTGGAGTTCTGGGAAGGCATTGCCCGGAGCGCCGGGGGAGAATCGTCTCTTGAGAATATGGCGCCATACATAGTAAGCAAGCTCTCAATGTTTATATACAACAATACCATGCGTAATATCATCTCATCACAGAGGTCATCTATAGATATGAGACAGGTTATGGACGACGGAAAGATCCTTCTTGTCGATCTCTGCAAGGGTAAGCTCGGCAATACTAACAGCCATTTTCTCGGGATGATTCTCGTCTACAGGATTTTGATGGCCGCCCTCGGCAGAAGAGATGTAAAAGACAAGGATAAACTGAAGGATTTCTACCTTTATGTTGACGAGTTCCAGAACCTTGCCACGGACAGCTTCATCTCCATTCTATCTGAAGCAAGGAAATACAGGCTGAGCGCCATCCTTACCAACCAGTATTTAACGCAGGTCCCGCCGGAAGTCCAGAGCGCCATCACCGGCAATGTCGGCACGATCATGAGCTTCAGGGTGGGGATGGCGGATGCCGGGGTGCTGGAAAGGGAATTTTATCCGGTGTTTACAAAATCCGACCTGATGAATCTGCCCAACTGGAGGGTATGTGTCAGTATGCTCGCAAGGGGTGAAGCTTTAAGACCATTTGGCATGCAGACACTGAATGTGGTGTCACAAAAGAATGCCCTGACGGCAAAGAAGATAAGGGCGCTTTCAGGGAAGAGATATGGACGGAGACCGAAAGAGATTGAAAGAGAGATATCAGCACGATGGAATCGCCCGAAAACGTCCATGGAACAGATTAAGAAATTGCTGAAAGAAGATTAGATGCAGACGCTTAATGACGAAGAACTGGCCATGCTCATCAGGGAAGAAGACTCACTGACGGCCTTTAAGGAACTCTTAAGGCGGTACACGCCTGTTATTTACAGCATTGCCGGGAGTATATTTTATTCCGGCAACATTCAGCACGCGACAAAGCATGAGGCGATCCTTGACGGTGAAAGCGCTTTAGGGCTCGCCATTATACATTATGACCGGAATGAAGGGAGCTTCAGGGGGTATGCTGTAAGGTGCATTCAGGGTGCCGTTAAAAACTACGTCAACGGAAACAGATCACTCGTAAAACCCCTCGCGTTGCAGCGAAGACTCCAGACAGTGAAATCAGCAATCAGGGCAGTGACAGACGGGACAACCTCTGATATTGATATACCCAGGGTCAAATCATGGCTAATGCAAAACTATCCGGACGAGGCTGTATACTGGAATAAATCCCTCGACGGCTATATCATCGATGTTTCCGATGTCCGTGATGACATGGCCATTGACGCCCTAACTAAAAACGGCATGAGTCTTCACGAAGTAGTAACGGATGGCAAGGCGACCGATGGATCGATTGAAAGAAGGGATTCGGCGGTCGAGATTTCGGGGATATTAATGGATGCGTGGCTTGATGTAACCAGGAAAGAGATAATAAAAGGTAACAAAAGGGGACTTAAAATTTTATACAGGTACTATGTAAAGGGTGACTCCGCTGCAGAGATTATACATTGGCTTGAAGGTTTGGGACTTAATGGATGCGTCCTTTTCAGGCAGGCCAAAAGCAGGGGGTTCGGGAACTTATGTAAAAAATATAAGCTGATATTCAGGAATATGGTTGCTCATATTAATAGAACTTTCGATCACGTTTTTATAGCTGAAAAGGCGGAAAGTTTCTGTGATGAACTCAAGGTTTTTCTCCAGACACTTGCGGACACCGGAATTCTGACAGAGGGTTATAATGCACAATCCTTAAAAGAAGAGACAGGAAAGAAAAAAAGTTGAACAAATTAAAGATATCATCCTTGAGAACTTTGAGAGGGCGAAGGAAGAGAGGGAAGAAATCATCCGCACATCTGCTGAAGTCCTTAAGATTGGGGATGAAGACGCGAGGTGGATGGCCGTCGGAGTCCTTGCCGAGACCGGAGATAAAAGAATTATTCAGCCCCTGATCACCGCGCTCTCGTCCGACCCGTCGCCCCGGGTTCGGGCGGAAGCCGCCGGTATGCTCGGGGACTGGAGGGACATGGCAAGGCCCTTTGACTCCCTGATTAAAGCAATTGAAGACCCGTCCGGACTTGTCGGAAACAGGGCGTTTGAAGCTCTTGACAGTATCACTGTTTTAGAGAAGGAGACAGGAAAACACGAAAGCGCTGACAGTGAATACATAGTCCATGTAGAAAAACCGGACAGTGAAACAGAAACAAGGTTCACATTCTTTATCAAAAAGAACAAAAAAATGCAGAGGCTCAGACAAAAGGCCTTTGTCCTCCTGTGCCCTGACGGACATATTAAAGGTAAAACAGATACCAGGGGCTGCGCAGTGTTCAGTAATGAAAAGCTCCGGGAGGCAGGATATAGAGACGGCGTCGGCAATATCCGTTTTGTGTTGAGATAAATCCCTTACCTGACTCCGCTCCTTTCCGTAAGACCGGGTATGTCAGGCGCTTTCCCCTCTATCAAGCTTATCCTTACCCACATTTTTGACTGGACACCGGGGGCTCTTTTTTTGGCTTTAACGCTCTGCGCTATGCCTTTCATTCATTCCCCTTTGATTATTTTAGGGATGATTCCGAGGCTGAACGCGTTAAGAATTCAAGACTGTTTGAGCTTTTTTTTCGTCCTTAGTCCGTTACGCTATGCGCTTTGCTCTCTGCGCTATGCTTTTTTATCGGGCAGACCGGAAGCAGACCGTTAAAAAATAATCGCGGGGCGCATTTTCTTGGTTCCGTTCTTTATGTCTTTGTTCTTGCTATGCGCTTTGCGCTATGCGTCTTTATCCGTTGCGCTGTTGCTTCTTAAAGAACCGGGGGAAGGGGCGGAGTCCCATTTAATCAGATAACTCCTTGAACTACCTGTTTACCGGATAACTCCCACGGTGTCCAGTCTTATTTGTGGAACATGGTAAGGCTATCAAGAGGGGATTAAGGGGTGTGTTCCTTTCCTTATTTCCTTCTGTTACCCCGGAATTTATTCAGAAAACCTGTCTGCCTGCAATTTCTGCTACTTAACCAGCCAGTAACGCTGCATTTATTTACCCGTTTAATGACGACCGGTCTGACCTTTGAGCAAAACAATATGCTTCCGACCGAACCGCTTCTTTCACCTGGTTAACTTTTCCGTCACAAAAAAAAGAATCTGTTTTATTAAGAGGTTATTGAGGAGTTGCATTAAAAATCTTTTTAGAATGGAGGAGATAAAATCAATGACAGAGAGGAAAAAACCTGCTATAGCGGGTTTAAGATGAGAAACAATCATTTATATAATTACATTCAAATAGAAGAGGAAGATGATGATAATAAGGGGCTCATGCTTGAAGGTTTCGCTAAAAACCTGAGAAAGATACGAACAGATAAGAGGCTTACGCAGGAGCAGTTGGGTGCTCTTGCGAATATAAATTATAAGTACCTCGGGGAACTCGAACGGAATATTAAATCAGCGTCCGGAACTGTAATTTACAAACTTTCCCGTGCTCTTGGTGTGCCGGTCTGTGAACTCCTGTCAACAGACTGCTGTCCAATGACAAAGCGTGAATTTTTTAAAGGCTTTGAAAGACTTCTCAAAGGGAAGGAAAAGGGTGATGTGGAGAAGGCGATCAGGATTCTGGAGGTGTTTTTTGGGTAAAAAAGGAGGGTTTGCACTGGTTGTTGATTACAGGATCGGGAACGAAGTGAATGCACTTGAGTTTTCACTGGAGACGCTGAAAGGGCTTCATGTCGCGCCAATAGCCGGAAAAGAGGACCGAAAAAAGAGGAGGAGGAATCATGAGCAAAAATCTGAAAGTTTTGACAGGGGTGTTGCTGATCGCCCTATTCGCGGTATATCTGACCGCATGTGGTGGAAGTAGTAGTGGAGGAGAGGGAGGAGGGAGTGGGGTCAACGGGGGCGGTGCGCCACTTCCTCCTCCACCAACAAAGCTGATTAGCGGCACGATTAATCTTCCAGCCGACAGTCTGATCGACCCTGAGGAGCTTACTGTACGGGCAATTACCGGAAATACATCTGTCAACAATATCGGTGTTTTTGCAAACCTTGAAGCTGTTAATGAGGGACTTGGTCAGGTTGTTTTTGTAGAGAATGCAGACGGCAATGCTATAGCTGTTGCGTATATCTCGGCAGACGATATAGCCGGTGGGAACATCACGATCGGTTATGAAGAAATGGCACTTGGGCTGATAAAGCTCAATCCTTACCTGATGGTTTTAAGTCCTGAACAGGAATCGCTTGTATTGGACAAGGCCCGTGACCATGCAGATTTTTTCGGTCTTGTTACGGATATTGAGAACGCCTTAACGAATTCGCCGGATAATGCTCTTGATTATGAAAGTTATCCCTACATTTACCAGAAGGCCGTCAGTATCGGGATCGAGGTAATCGCCGGCTATAGTGGAAGCACGCAATCTATTACGAGCTCCGCTTATACTAATTTGGCTGCTGCCGTAGGCTCTGATTATGATCCGCATATTGAAGATCCTTCAGGCCCTGATATCACGCTGGTAAATCCGAAACAGACGTTCTATGGCGTCGACCTGGGGAATGGGGAGAAGACGCTGTTAAATGGGCGTGGCGGAGTTTTGACAACAGATATTGGCTGGAGTCCACCCTGGGAGTGGGTCACAACCACAACTCCATACGAAAAGGATTGGAATCTCGGAGATGGCACATTTCAGATTACATTCTACAAAGGATTTAATATACCGGAAGACGGATGGTTACTTCCGGAAACAGCCGCCGGAAAAGCAACTTACGCAAATTTTCTGAAGATGTTCGGTATGCTGATGAAAACGGTTGGGTTGTTTCCGGGCTTTGAGGCAGTTTCAATCATTGCACCAAGTGACTCATCAATACAATTCTTACTTACCGTTGATAACATTCCGGTTCTCGATTTTTCCGAAATAGCGGGGGCAATTACTGGAAGCGTCAACTGGAGGCAGCTGCTATTGCAAAACCTGCCGGATTTCATAGGCAATCATTGGGATGATATTTCGTACTGGGTATGGCAGGGGGGTACCATTTGGACATCAGACCCGGAGATATTGAGGAATGTTTCGGATTTTATGCGCGATATTGGAAAGGCATTCAACGGTATCCACCGGGCCCTCCCAGTGGCAAACCAGCTTCTTACCGTTCTGGAGGCCGAGAACCAATGGATTCCATTTTTTTACGATCTCGTTACTGCCCCATCGAAACTTGAATATACCATCAGCCAAACAGATGGAATTGTAACAGAAGTTTTCTCTCTGATTCCTCCAACGGCATTATTTACAGTCGATAACACAAACCCCATAATCAGTGAAGACGTAAACTTCAATGCTTCCGGTTCGTCCGATGATTATGATTCTTCCGAATCTTTACAAGTTCGCTGGGATTTGGATGGGGATGGAGCATGGGAGACCTCTTGGTCAACGGATAAGTATGTCTCCTATTCTTATCCAGGCCGAGGGACTTATTGTCCAATTCTGGAAGTCAGGGATTCTGACGGGCTTATGGCAAGGAGTTCCCTTGACATTGTGGTTGGGTCGCAACAAGCCCTTAAAATTGTGCTGACCTGGGGCAATGAGCCGACAGACCTTGACTCCCATCTGTACACGCCAGAGATAGAAGGTTCCAACTACCACATTTATTACGTTGACAAAGGTTCACTGGAATCACCACCCTATGCATGGCTGGACATTGACGATACAAGCAGTTACGGGCCTGAGACAATCTGGTTTGAACGTCTTTTTACTGACACATATACATACTCTGTCTACAATTACTCAGGTGTACCGGATATTACAACATCGAGTGCACATGTAGAGGTGATCGACGCACAGGGTGTAATCGCAGCATTCGATGTGCCGGTGATAGGTTCCGGCAGATGGTGGAATGTATTTACATTAGATGGAACTACCGGCGAGATTGCGCGGATAAACACTATTTCCGACAATGGAACTGTTTCTTCCTCTGCACAGGCTCTCACGCAAAGCACCGGACCTGACGATCCAATGCCACCCAAAGAATATTGACTCACACGAGGGCGGGACAACCCCGCCCCTACGTGCAAAGAAACAACACTAATTCTATTATCGTCATAGGGTGCCTGGTCTTTTGAGCGGGAATCAGTGTTCTGCAATTGCCAGGGATGAAAAATTTGTTATACTAAACAAAACAAACAGGAGGTGATTAAAATGAAACTTGCTGATTTGCTTCCGGAAAAAGAAATAAAAGAGGCTGTCCTGAGTGAGTATGAAAAACGGCTTACTTTATTCAAGCTCACCGATGAAAAATTCAGGAAAAAATATGGTATGAGTTTTAAAGAATTTGAGGAAAAAAACCTTGTAGCAGAGAAGGGATTTTCCTGTGATGTTGAACAGGACTCCATGAACTGGGAACACGCTGTAGAAGGCATAAGGTATCTTGAAGAAAAAATAAAGAAAATTAAAAAAATGAGTGAATGATAAAAGTTGAAAAAGTAGCTCAGACCATAAAAGATATTACTGACAGATATGGCATAAAACTATTGGAGATAGACCATACGGGCATCACCTTAATTGCACGGATTGGTTTTTTCTCGTGAGGTTTTTGTACAGATTTACGCCAATGAGACAAAAGAAAAGCTGAATATAGCTCTTGTGGTTGCTGGTGAAAGAGTATACGGAATAGATAAAGAAGGCGGCTTTTATCATGAACATCCATGGGATGTTGAACGTTGAACTTACTTTTATGCAGATAAGTGCTGAAACTACCTGTTTACCGGCTAACTCCCCCAGCCCCTCTTAACCCTAAGAGGGGAGTAGTCTCCCCCTTTATATCGCGGAGCCCATTTAAGCAGGTAACTGCGGGGTATTCAGGTTCATTTCTTCATATGCCTCTGTTTTTTCTGCCCTATTTAATAAAATATTTCGATAAAATCTGTTATACTCTGCAATGATGAATAAGTCACTCTCAATAATCCCCCTCGGCGGCGTTGAGGAGATCGGACTCAACATGACCGTCATGGAATACGAAGACGATATAATCGTTATTGATTCCGGCCTCATGTTTCCTGAAGAGGACATGCTGGGTGTCGATTTTGTTATACCGGATTTCACGTACATACTGGAAAACAGGGACAAAGTGAGGGGGATTCTGCTCACACACGGACATGAAGACCATACCGGCGCCCTTCCGTTTCTTTTAAAAGAGATAAATGTTCCGGTCTATGGAACGGCCCTGACCATCGGACTTGTAAAAGAGAAGCTCCGTGAACATAAGCTTGATGATATCAAACTTATATCGGTAATACCGCGGCAGATCATAACCCTTGGGGTATTTGCGGTCGAATTCATACGGGTGACGCACAGTATAGTTGATGGTGTCGGCTTTGGCATACAGACGCCAGTTGGGCTGGTTGTGCATACGGGAGACTTTAAGCTCGATCCTACTCCCGTCGACGGCCAGCTCATGGATTTTCACAAGTTCTCGGAATACGGAGAAAAAGGCGCGGTTCTTCTAATGTCTGATAGTACTAATGCCGAAAAAGGGGGGTTCACATTCTCCGAAAAAGAGGTCAGACGGTCTTTTGAAGACATATTCGCGGACGCAAAAGGCAGAATTATCATTGCAACCTTCGCCTCTAACATCCACAGGATACAGCAGGTTATCGACGTCGCGGTCATGTTCGGCAAAAAAATCATTCTTACCGGCAGGAGCATTATAACAAACGCACAGATAGCCCTTGATCTGGGATACCTTGATATTCCTGAAAATACATGGCTGACACTAGGGGACATCGGAAATCTCCGGGATGACGAGATCGTCCTGATAACAACTGGAAGCCAGGGCGAACCCATGAGCGTTCTTTCGAGAATAGCAACAGACGAACACAAGCAAATAAAAATCAAGGAAAATGATACCGTTATAATATCCGCCAAATGGATTCCAGGCAATGAACGGTCAATTGGAAGAATCATAAACCACTTCTTCCGGCGCGGCGCGGACGTAATATACGAAAAGGTTTCGGAAATCCATGTCTCGGGTCATGCGTCAAAGGAAGAGCTGAAGCTGATGCTCAACCTTGTGAAGCCCAAATATTTCATGCCGATTCATGGAGAATACAGGCATAAGTTTTATCATTCAAGGCTTGCCGAAAAAACCGGCGTTCCAAAGTAGAATATATTCATGCTTGATGATGGAGATATCCTGGAGATAACGGATGAGACCGCCCGGAAAAACGGAAAGGTTACTTCGGGCAGGATATTTGTCGACGGCAAGGGTGTCGGCGACGTTCAGGATATAGTCCTGAGAGACAGGAGAAGACTGGCGCACGACGGCATTGTGATCATAATCCTCGAAATAGAAAAACTTACGGGCAGAATCGTATCGGGACCGGACATCATATCAAGGGGTTTTGTATTCGAGGACGCCTCCAGTGAAATAATAAACGACGTCAAGGAGCTGGTCTATAACACCATAAAAAAACTCGACAGCGAGATTATTTCGGATAAATCGCTTATGCAGGCGAAAATAAGGAGCGTACTCAAAAAATACCTTAGAAATACAATGGAAAGAAAGCCGATGATAATGCCTATTATATTCGACGTGTAAACCGCTGCGCATCGGCCTTTCATCGCTTCTGCCCCCTCTTTGTACTTATCCCGGAAACGCCGAAGATACTTTCCGTCCAAATCTGTTATAATCCTTAAATGCTAGAGGCTATTATCCTTGGTATTATACAGGGCATTACTGAATTCTTTCCGGTCAGCAGCACCGCGCACCTGATATTATTCCCATGGTTCTTCGACTGGGACGGAATGGTAAACACCCTCACCTTTGATGTCGCACTCCATGCTGGAACATTGTTGGCGCTCATCATCTATTTCTGGAAAGACTGGGTCGAGATGGCGACTAAAAGACGCAAGCTTCTGGGTCTGATCGTGATCGCGACCTTCCCGGCCGGAATAGCAGGGCTTCTGCTTAACGATTTTGTCGAAAACCACCTCAGGCATCCTCTTATCATATCCGTAAGCCTGGTGCTGATAGGCATTGTGATGTTCGTTTCGGAAAAAAGGGCTAAACAGAAAAAGAGCGGTGACGTCGGCACTTCCGATGCTCTCGCGATCGGCCTATCACAGGCATTCGCACTGATCCCCGGTGTCTCCCGCTCCGGAATAACTATATCAGCGGGGCTATTAAGGGGGCTTGACCGTGAGACGTCCGCGAGGTTTTCATTTCTCCTGTCGACGCCTCTTATCGCCGGGGCCACGGTGCTGCACTTCAGGAAAATTTTTTCCGGAGAGGCTGACTATAATCTTTATATATTCCTGGCTGGATTTCTGGCGTCCGCGATAACAAGCTTCGCGGCTATCAAGTTCCTTCTTGCGTTTTTCAAAAAACATTCTCTGAATGTCTTCGTCTATTACAGATTTCTACTGGCGGGTGTTATAATCCTTGGGATATGGCTGAAAGGGTAAAAAAAGCAAAAGAAGAGATCCTCGGCGTTGTATCGCTGCTCGGGAGTATTTACCTTGGACTCAGTCTGTACAGCTACTCCAGGTGGGACCCCTCGTTTTTGACCTTCACCGATGCATCCGCTAAAAACTACGGTGGGATTGCTGGAGCGTATATTTCCGACTTCCTGATTTCTCTTATCGGCCTATCGTCATTCGCACTCCCTGTATTCCTGGTTGTCTACGGCGTAAGGAGGATTCTGGGCAAAAAAGAAAGGAGTGCCTATATGCTCGGCGCTGTCCTCTTTGTCTTTTCCTCTTCTCTGATGGTTTCCCTTATAACATCAACCTTCAACCTTACGGCCGGCTACAACAACGGTGGTATTTCAGGCGCCTATATCACGGGTTTCCTCGAAAAATATCTTTCCATTTTAGGGGCGTATCTGTTTTCGCTGGCAGCGTTTCTGGCATCTATAATCCTGCTCAGTCCACTCCCCGTAACTTCATTGGCCTTTAAATGGAAAAGACCAAAATCTCCAGCCAGACAGAAGAAACCTGAAAAGGCTGTCATAAAAGAGGAAATTATTATTCGCGAGCCGGTAAAATCCAGTGTCGGCCCTGTGTTTACGGAATCGGTTTCAGAACTCCCGGCGGCAACGGCTCCCCGAAAAACAGCGACTATTTCCGGATACAAACTTCCTCAACCTGAACTCCTGACACTGTATGACCCCTCTTTAATAAGACCTTCAAAGGAGGATCTACTGTCGAATTCCGCTCTGCTGGAAAACAAACTCGGGGACTTTGATGTTGAAGGCAAGATTACGCACGTGCATTCCGGTCCGGTTGTAACGATGTATGAATTCGAGCCGGCGCCCGGAGTAAAAATAAACAGGGTCGTGACATTGTCGGACGACCTCACACTGGCGCTGAAGGCCCAGAGTATCAGGGTGTCACCGCTTCCCGGCAAGTCGACCATCGGCATTGAGGTCCCAAACAGCAAGAGAGAACTCGTATCAATGAGAGAGATTATTTCTTCGGATAATTTCAGGAAAAGCGGTTCAAAGCTCACCCTCGCGCTCGGTAAGGATATCTTCGGCAACCCGATTATCACGGACCTGGCAAAGATGCCGCACCTGCTTGTTGCCGGAGCGACTGGCGCTGGAAAAAGCGTCTCAATAAATTCAATGGTGACGAGTATCCTCTACAAGGCGTCCCCCGAAGAAGTAAAAATGCTGATGATCGATCCCAAGCTGCTTGAACTCTCGATATATGATAATATTCCACATCTTATATCGCCGGTAATTACAAATCCGAAGGAGGCGGCGGAGGCGTTAAGAAAGATGGTCTTTGAGATGGAGCGGAGATACAGGCTTTTAGCCGAAAAAGGTGTTAGGAACATCGAGAGCTTTAACAGGCATGCTCCGGAGGAAGAAAAGCTGCCGTATATTGTTGTCTTTATAGACGAACTTGCCGACCTTATGTTCGCGTCCGCGAAAGATGTCGAGGATTCCATAGCCAGGCTCGCACAGATGGCGAGGGCATCCGGCATACACCTCATCATCGCGACCCAGAGGCCCTCCGTTGATGTTATTACAGGCGTAATAAAGGCAAACTTTTCCGCCAGAATAGCCTTTCGGGTCGTTTCAAAAATCGATTCAAGGACGATACTTGACGCCCAGGGCGCGGAAAGTCTTCTGGGTAAAGGGGATATGCTTTTAAGGCTGCCCGGTTCGAGGACAATGCGCGTTCACGGGACGCTGATCACCGAGGACGAGATCAACGCGGTTGCTGAATTCATTAAAGCACAGGCATCGCCCGACTTTTCGATATACGAAAACATATCTGCTGAAGCGTCCTTTACTGAAGAACCGTCCGGGGAAAGGGATGACATTTACTATAAAGCCCTTGAGTTCGCGGAGTCTACAGGAGAAGTGTCCATTTCATCTATACAGCGGAGATTCAAGATCGGATATAACAGGGCGGCAAGGATTATGGAAATAATGGAAGATGACGGGCTCGTAGGTCAGCCAAAGGGCGCCGGCAAGCCGAGAGATTTCATCGGGAGGCGCTTTTGAAAAGACGGACGCCTAAACAACAAATTTTAACGGTATTCGTTCTTGTTTCATTCTTCTGTTTTTTTGCGCCTGTAGATTGTACCGCCTCTGACGCAGCGAAAAACATCTCAAGGATACAGAATTTTTACAAAACAGTTAAAGACCTGAAAGGGTCGTTCATACAAAAGAATACCATTAAAGATCTTGACCGGACGGATGTATATAACGGCGAGTTTCTCATAAAATATCCTCTGAAGATGCGATGGATGTATAAGGGAAAGACGCCGCAGGAAATAATCATATCCGGCGGGTCTGTTATTATATATAAAAAAGGCGATAGTCAGGCGTATAAAGGTAAATTCGACAGGTCCACATATGGCCAGTCGCCGGTCGCGCTCCTGAGCGGCTTTGAAGATATCACAGAAAGCTTCAACATAACCGGCAGCGGGGATTCGCTAATATTAAAGCCTAAAAATCCCTCGGGGAATATTTCTTCAATAAAGCTGGTAATGTCCGGTGGGGATTTTCCGATACAGTCGTTCACAATATTTGACGGCAATTCAAATGTCGTCGAAATTGAACTGAAGGATATAGAGATAAACACGGGATTAAAGGATTCGCTCTTCGAATTCTCCTTGCCTGAAGGTGTCAGTATATATGAGCAGTAGGTCGGGTTATTTTAAAAGACGGCTCTTTTGTAATCCAATTTGGGGTTAAAATAAAATATGTTAATTCTTGGAATAGATACATCATGTGACGACACATCGGCTTCAGTCGTCGAAAATGGGACGAGAATACTGTCAAACGTTATATCATCCCAGACGGATATTCATACCAGATACGGCGGCATAGTCCCTGAACTCGCATCAAGACGACATATAGAGATGATCGTCCCGGTTGTCGACGAGGCCGTGAAAAGGGCCGGGGTCTCACTGCCTGATCTTTCGGCTGTCGCCGTATGCCGGGGCCCCGGACTGATAGGCTCACTCCTTGTAGGCTGTTCTTTTGCCAAGGCCGTATGTTATTCGGACGATATACCGCTGGTAGCAGTCAACCATCTCGAAGGACATATCTTTTCAGTGTTTCTTGAAACCCCTTCACCGGAATTCCCGTTCTTATCCCTGGTTGTATCAGGAGGACATACAAGTCTCTGTATCGCGGAGAGTTTCGGCGTCTATACCGAACTGGGAAGAACAAGGGATGATGCCGCTGGAGAGGCGTTCGATAAAGTCTCGAAAATGCTTGGTTGCGGATATCCGGGAGGTCCTGTTATCGAGCGGCTGGCGGAACATGGCAATCCCGACGCAATAAATTTCCCCAGGGCGTACCTTCCAGGCAGCCTTGACTTCAGTTTCAGCGGGCTGAAGACCGCTGTGCTGAACTTTCTTCAAAATAACGGGAAGGATTTTCCTCTTGAGGACATCGCCGCGTCCTTCCAGGCATCGGTTGTGGATGTGCTGGTCAGGAAAACAGAGTGGGCGATAGATAAGAGCGGGGTCGGGAAGGTCGCGCTTTCAGGTGGTGTCTCGGCAAACAGCTTATTAAGAAAGAAGATGAAGGATATGGGGCATAAAAAAACCGTGGAGGTCTACATCCCTTCATCCGCGTTATGCACCGACAATGCCGCGATGATTGCCGCTGCGGGATATCACCATTTCATCAACAAAAATTTCGCTGGACTTGATCTGAATCCAGGGGCCAGTCTTCGGCTTTAGGCGTTGTTACTGTGAATTTTGTTTTTTTCGAAGTATAAGAAGTGATGTTATTGCCGCAACAGCAATGCCCAGGCTGATCCCCTGGGCGATAGACAGGCCCGGCATAATAAATCCTCTAACAGTGTCTCCCCTGAACATCTCCATAACTAATCTGATTATCGAATAATTCAGGATATAGATCCAGAACAGCTGTCCCCTGAAAGCCCCCCGCTTCCGTATGAAAATTAGCACCAGAAAATTCAGCATCTCTCCAGCCGCCTCATAGAGCTGTACGGGATGCAGGGGCACCCCTTTCATCGCAAGCGATTCAGGATTTGTGAAAGTGACCGACCAGAAGACCCCGGCGGCCGGCTTGCCATAGCAGCATCCGGCGAAAAAACATCCCAGTCTTCCAATGGCATGGCCTATCGCGATCGAGGGAGCAAAGACGTCGGCTGTCAACCAGAAATCAAGACGTTTCCGTCTTATATACCATATCGCGGTCGGTATGGTAAAGAGCAGGCCTCCGTAAAAGACGAGTCCGCCCTTCCATATCTTCACTATATCAAGAGGATTGTTTACATAGTAGTCCCAGTTTGTCAGGACAAAAAACACTCTGGAACCGACAATGGCGGCAAGCAGGAGATAAAACCGATATCGATGATGTCGTCCCTCCGGATGCCGACAGCTTTCGCCTGTCGCACGGCAAGCCATAGGGCTACCAGAAATCCGGTGGCGATAAGAAATCCGTATGTATGTATGGTGAGAGGCCCTATCCTGATGAGTACCGGATACATCAGCTCCTCTTTGTGAACAATTGGATCAGCATAAAGAAAATTCCGATGGTAAGGGAGGAGTCAGCCACGTTAAATGCCGGCCAGTGATAACCTGAAACCGAGACATCGATAAAATCAACAACACTTCCCAGCGCCAGCCTGTCGATCAGGTTTCCGGCGGCTCCGCCGGCAAGAAAAGAAAACACCCTGTAATCTTCCAGGCCCTTAACGATAATCCAGAGCATCACTATAATCGCAATTATCGAAATTATTATAAAAAATGTATTTCCCAGACTTGTGAATATCCCGAAGGCCGCACCTTTATTTCGGACATTCACAAGATTCAGTCCAGGCATGATCTGGATAACACCGGACGGATCGATATATGTTCTCGCAAGATATTTTGTAGCCTGATCAAGCAGGACTATCAGGGAGATGATGATCAGGGAATAGACTATTCTCTTTTTCATTTAATGACTTTATAGCATTTCTCGCAGACGTCGGGCGCATCTTCAAAACTTCCTACACTCCCGCTCCAGCCCCAGCATCTCAGGCATTTATTCCCGGCCGCCCGTTCAACAGCAACCTGAAGCCCCTCAATTTTGATGCTCTCATATGAACCTGTAAGCCTTGTATCAGCTATCTCCACCGCCGAAACCAGGAAAAACGCCGGGAGGGAATCAGTATACGACCGGCAGAGGTCCATATATTTTTCAGGCAGATAAAGTCGTACCCTGGCCTCAAGTGAATTGCCTATAAACTTTTCCGCTCTCTTTATTTCGAGGGCCTTGTTGATTTCATCCCGCAGATCGAGAAGTCCCTTCCACCTTTCTTCAAGTTCCATGTCGATGAATTCCTCTCTCACAACCGGGAATGAAGATAGAAAAACGGATTCAGGGCCGCTTTTATCACTTTCTTCCGCCCCACGGCTCCGGATGTATCCATAGACTTCCTCTGCGGTAAATGAAAGCACCGGGGCCATAAGCCCGGTCAACGCTGAGAGTATCTCCGACAGCACCCATTGACTTGCCCGCCGCTCAGTGGAATCAGCCCTGTCCGTATACAGCCTGTCTTTCAGTACATCAAAATAAAAAGAACTCATGTCCACAACACAGAAATTATGTATCGAGTGGAAGGCCTCATGAAAATCATAATTCTCATAGGCCCTTGTCGCCCTTCCGATCAGGCTCTGCATCCTGCTCATGGCCCACCTGTCTACATCCCGAAGTTTATCACTATAGTCGTTATTGTCAAAATCATAAAGATTACCGAGCAGAAACCTGCATGTGTTTCTTATCTTTCTGTACGCTTCCGTAAGCCTGCTCAATATCTCTTTTGATATCCTGATGTCATCCCTGTAATCTTCCGAAGCGACCCATATGCGTAATATCTCCGCTCCATATCCCTTGATAATCTCCTGCGGGGCTATAACGTTCCCCAGGGATTTGGACATCTTCTTTCCCGAGCCGTCCACCACAAAACCATGGGTCAGAACCGTCCTGTACGGCGCCCTCCCCCTCGTGCCCGTGGAGGCCAGAAGGGAACTCTGGAACCATCCCCTGTGCTGGTCGCTACCTTCAAGATACAGATCCGAAGGCCATGTAAACCTTTCATCTCTCTCGACCACGGCGGCATGGCTCACGCCGGAATCAAACCAGACATCAAGTATATCCATCTCTTTGGCAAATCCGGAGCCGCCGCACTTTTTGCATCTATATCCTTCCGGAAGTATGTCTTCGGCCTCTCTGATAAACCAGATATCAGCGCCGTGCTCTCTCACGAGACCGGCTATATCATCAAGGATGCTCTCGTCATCCACAATTTCACCGCAGTCCCGGCATTCGATTAATGTGATCGGAACCCCCCAGCTTCTCTGTCTGGATATGCACCAGTCAGGCCGGTTCTTCACCATGCCGTAAATCCTCTCCCGACCCCATTTAGGGACCCATTTGACCTTGTTTATCTCGTCCAGGCAGTTCTTTCTCAGGTTATTATGTTCAACCGAGATGAACCATTGCTCAGTGGCACGGAATATGACCGGTTTTTTGCATCGCCAGCAGTGCGGATATGAATGAACGATCTTCTCTTCTTTCAGAAGGGATTTTTTCGATTTCAGTATCTCAATCACCGACGCATTAGCCTTAAATACAAACTGGCCTTCGAGCGGGCCGGCATCTCCCGTGAATATTCCCCTGTCATCAACGGGGGCATAGACATCAAGGCCATACTTTAAACCAACCTTATAGTCATCTTCTCCATGGCCGGGTGCTGTATTAACGACACCCGTGCCCTGATCGAGTGTGACATGCCCGCCGAGGATCGTCTCAACAGTGCGGTCGATCCATGGATGGCTGCAGGCGATTCCTTCAAGCTCGTCGCCGGACCATACAAATTCGGTAATTGTATATTCGTCCTCCCCGTACCCTATTTTGTCCATACATGTTTCGACAAGATCCCTGGCTAGTATCAGCCCGCCGTCCTCCGTTTTGACAAGACAGTAAGTAAAATCAGGATGCAGCGTCAGCGCCATATTGGCGGGTAGTGTCCAGGGCGTGGTGGTCCATATGACAAAATACACGTCTTTTCCTGTATCAGTTCCGATTTTACCCTTTGAATCCTTCACCTTGAACTTCACAAATATCGAAGGTGATTCTTTCTCTGCATGCTCGACTTCGGCTTCAGCAAGGGCGGTAACGCATGAAGGGCACCAATGGACCGGTTTTTTACCCTTGTAGACGTATCCCTTTTTAAAGAAATCATTGAATTCCCTTACTATCGCGGCTTCATATTCATACGACATGGTAAGATAGGGATTTGTCCAGTCTCCAAAGACTCCGAGGCGCTTAAATTCTTCCTTCTGTATATCGACAAATTTCGCGGCATATTCCTTGCACAGCTTTCTCTTCTGTACTATATCTATTTCATTTTTTTGCTGCCGAGGTTTTTGTCGACCTGGATCTCTATCGGCAGGCCGTGGCAGTCCCATCCGGGCACATATGGCGCATAGAAACCTTTCATGGTCTTATATTTTACGATGATATCCTTCAGGACCTTGTTCAGCGCGTGTCCCATATGTATATGGCCGTTTGCATAGGGTGGTCCGTCATGAAGAATATATGTTTCTGCGGAGTCGCCCCTGCCTTGCAGCTTTTCATAAATCTTTTTTTCTTTCCAGAGGTTAAGGATTTCAGGTTCCCTTTTGGAAAGGTTCGCCTTCATCGGAAAATCCGTTCGTGGAAGATTGAGCGTATCCTTGTAATTATCGGCCATAGCTTTAAAAAATACCACTACGCGGCCTTCAAAGTCAAGCATGGCGGGGCTGCTCACGAAAATTTACCTTGACTGACATCGCCTGAATACGATATAAATGTATGACAGATAAACTCAAAGGAGAGCTAATGGATATCCCTGGTATTTTCAAAAAAAGTGTCATTTTAGTAAAAAATAATCTGACCATAATCATCCCTACACTTGTAATCTCTATGCTTATGTCAGTTATGACGTTTCTGCTGATCGGGGGCGGTGCTGCAACCGTTGCCGTAATTGAGGAGGGCAACATGGATGTCCCATCGACAATGACCACTGGGCTCCTCAGTCTGGCGTTTTTACTTGCAGTAATCTCAATGGTTCTTGGGACTATATCCCAGGGAATAATAATTTCGATGGCGGAAGAGGCGGTTGATACAGGAAAATCATCAATAAAAAGGGGCCTCACCGCCGCACTGGCCAAAACCGGACAGCTTTTGATTGCGGCCCTTCTGCTCTCGGTCATGGTAACACTCGGAATCATGCTTTTTTATCTACCGGGGCTTATCGTGGCCTTTCTATTAATGTTCACTTTTTTTGGCATAATCGTAGGCAACCTCAGCGCAATAGAGTCGATGAAAAACAGCTTTTTAATTGTAAAAAACAATCTCAACAACACACTGATACTCTTTGTTTCGATTGTGGTTACAGGGATTCTGTTTCTCATGGTAGCTTCCGTATTCACCTTTATTCCTGTTTTGGGCCAGATTATCGGAGCAGCGCTAATGGGTCTCTTCTGGGGGTACATCTCGATTGTTATGGTCATGGTCTATAAAGAACTCGCTAATCAGAATTTCTGAATTCTCTCCCTCGGTAACAACGGATTTTTACCGGTTTTCTTTGAATAGCTCGCATCGGACCGGCTGATATATCTTGAAAAGTTCACTATTTTTAAAGTAAAATTCTAATTATGCAGAAATTGATAAAAAATCTTATCCAGGAGAATAATGCTAAAATTATACTCGTTGTTCTTGACGGACTTGGCGGTCTCCCTGTCAACGGAAAAACAGAGCTTGAATCAGCCTGCACTCCGACCATGGATTCACTCGCGCGAAACTCCGCATGCGGTCTGCATTTACCGGTTTCCATGGGCATCACTCCAGGAAGTGGACCTGCGCATCTCGCCCTTTTCGGCTATGACCCGCTTGAGTATCAAATAGGCAGGGGTATTCTTGAAGCTCTCGGCCTCGGCATGGATGTCAAAAAAACCGATGTGGCGATACGCTGTAATTACGCGACTATCGAAAACGGCATTATAAAAGACAGGCGCGCCGGCAGAATTCCTTCTGAAGAAAGCAGAAAATTAACCGAAAAATTACAGTCAAATATCAGCAGGATTGATGAGGCGGAGATTCTGTTCGCGCCCGGCATGGAACACAGGTCCGCCGTATTATTCAGGTTCCCTGAACCGCTTGCCCCCGATGCATCGGCTATCAATGATACAGACCCTCAAACTGAAGGGGTCGCGCCCCTCAAGCCGGTACCCGGGTCACAGGCCGCTGAACAGGTCGTCCGTATTGCCGGGAAGTTTATCATCGAGGTCTCCAGGATCCTGAAAGATGAAGGAAAGGCAAACTATATGCTGCTCAGAGGTTTTTCGATTATGCCGGAACTGACATCTTTCAGGGAAGCATATGGGCTGAATGCCCTTGCCGTCGCGAATTATCCGATGTACAGGGGAATTTCGAAACTGGTCGGTATGCAAGCGCCCGCGGTTGATGGAGATGTGATGGACGAGATCAATTTCCTTAAAAAGAATTATGTTGATTACGATTTCTTTTTCCTCCACGTAAAGAAACCCGACTCGTACGGTGAAGACGGCGATTTTGATGGAAAGGTGTTGCGGATCGAGGAATTTGATCTCCTGCTGCCGCGGATACTCGAACTTAAACCCGATGTACTCGTCATTACCGGTGACCATTCCACTCCATCCATGCTTAAAGGCCATAGCTGGCATCCCGTGCCTGTCCTGGTGAATTCGCCCTATGTGCTCGGAGGCGGTCTCTGCAATGCCTTTTCCGAGAAAGATTGTTTAAAGGGAGAGCTGGGGATATTCCGCACGGTAAATTTAATGCCGCTTGCCCTTGCCAATGCCGGAAGACTGAAGAAATTTGGCGCGTAAACAGGGATTCACCGACAGTCACTCTCAAAGCCCGGGCAACAGGGAAAAATCAGATTCATTGCCTCTTAATCATCCCGCTTCAGTTCCCTTGATTGATACCCACTGTCATCTCGAAATGGAGGCCTTCGATCCTGATCGTAAAGAAGTCATCCAGCGGGCTAAAAACGCGGGGCTTGAATTAATGATCACCGTGGGGTCCAGCCTCGAAAGCTCAATAAAAGCCATTGAGCTTTCTGAACAGTATGATTTCATATATGCCTCAGCCGGAGTCCATCCCCATGATGCCGCGGACTTTTCAGACGATATATATATAAAACTTAAGGAATTGTCCAAAAAGCGGAAAGTCGTCGCAATCGGTGAAACAGGGCTGGACTATTATTATGATAACTCACCGAGGGAGGCCCAGAAGGAGGTTTTCGGAAAACATCTACAACTCTCGAAAGAGACCGGACTACCGGTGATAATACACAGCCGGGAAGCAGAGCAGGATACAATGCGGATACTAAGGGAATCGGATATAGGCAACGGCGTGCTTCATTGTTTTTCAGGTAACATGGAGATGGCCGAAGAGGTGATGTCCATGGGCCTTTACATATCAATCGCCGGGCCTGTAACATTCAAAAAATCAAAACAGCTGAAGGAGATTGCCCGCTCAATTCCTGACGATTACCTGCTCGTTGAGACGGATTCCCCGTATTTATCCCCTGAACCTTTCAGGGGCAGGCGAAACGAGCCGTCATATATTCAGAATACAATAAAGCATATAGCGGAATTAAGAGGCATAAGCTATGAGGACCTGGCAAGGATTACCACCCTTAACGCAAAGCGCCTTTTCAGGATAGGATCAATCGCTGAAAAGCCAGAAATTACGTACAGGATAAGAGACTCCCTTTACCTCAACATAACCAACCGCTGCACTAATAAATGCTCATTCTGCGTAAAATTTCATACCGATTACGTTAAAGGCCACAGGCTCAGACTTGACCGTGAACCGACAGAAGATGAGATTAAAAAAGAGATCGGAGACCCATCCAGATACAATGAAATCGTATTCTGTGGCTACGGAGAACCACTTCAGCGACTTGATTTTGTCAGGAATGTCTCTGCATGGATCAAGGAGCACGGCGGCAGGGTGAGGATTAATACAAACGGCCATGCTAATCTGATTCACAAAAGGGACATCACCCCGGAGCTGAAGGGCATTGTCGACAGCATCTCTATAAGCCTTGGCGCCCAGGACAAAGACACCTACAACCGAATATGCAGGCCCGCCGTCGAAAACGCCTATGACGGGATAATTCAATTCATAAGGCAGTCGCGGAAGTTTATCCCGGATGTGCGGTTAACCGTCGTTGACCTTGAGGGTGTTGATATAGAAAAGTGCGAAAAGATAGCTGAAGAGCTGAACGTAAGGCTGGAGGTCCGCAAATTTAATGTCGTAGGCTAGTGTTGTGTCACATTTGTATAATCGTGAACGATCTGCCTGTTTGTCATTTCGAAGGAGTACGCGACTGAGAAATCCCGGATTGTCAGGGAAAGATCACTCTCAGGATTTATCTTTGCCAAGGGTTTCCAGTACCATCGCGAGAAGTGACTTCGGGCTGAAGGGTTTCGTTATATATCTGTCAACGCCGCATTGGAATCCGAGTTTTTCGTCGGAATCCTGTCCTTTCGCCGTCAGCATAAAAATCGGGATATTATTCAGATCAGGATCATTCTTCATAAGCTTGCATATCTCAAGTCCGTTGATTTCCGGCATCATCCAGTCAAGGATTATAAGGTCCGGCAGTTCTTTTCTGATTACTTCAACAGCGTTGTTACTATCCCTGAGGGTTATCACATCAATCTTCGACCGCTTGAGTTTGTCCTCAATCATCATAAGAATAAATGGTTCATCGTCAATCACAATTACTTTACTCACTTTGCCTCCTGTACGGCATATATAAGACCACTTCCGTTCCCTTTCCGAGTTCGCTTTTTATATCCATCCGGCCATCATGCATTTTTATAATTTCACTGCATATAGAAAGTCCAAGCCCCGTCCCCTTAACCTTTTCACCGTGGAGTCCACGAAAGAACCTCGCTGGAAGATGCGGCAAATCCTCTTCAGGGATGCCCCAGCCATTGTCGGCTATTATGATTTCAAGCTCATCTTCCTTCCTGCTTACTGTTATCTCTATACTGCAACCGGCGTCGGAAAACGCCAGGGAATTATCAATGAAATTTACCAGCAGCTGCTTTAACTTTCCTTCATCTCCAACAAAGTCCCCGGTCTCTTTGACAGTATATTTAACGGACGCCCCCTTTTTTTCGATCAAGGAAGAGAAATTTTCGATCACCCTGATCAGAAGGGCTTCCATATCTATGGAGATCAATTTCAGGCTTTCCTTCCCGCTCTCTATCTTCGCGATACTAAGCAGGTCCGAGACCATATTCGACAGCCTTATTCCCTCATTAAGTATTATACCGAGGTATTTCCTGGCCTTTTTTTCCTCTATATCTCCATCAAGCATCATTTCGGTCATGCCGACTATCGCCGAAAGCGGCGTCCTGAATTCATGTGAAACAGACCTTATCAGGCAGGTCTTCATTCCGTCTATCTCTTTTTCCCTGCTTATATCCCGGAGTAAATTCACAGCGCCGATGACCTCTCCCTCTGCATCAAGAACGGGATCGCTGCTTATTAACAAGGGTATTGTATTTCCATACGCCATTATCATCACGCCCTCGGCATTTGCGCTTTTTCCTGCAAGGGCTTTTTCCAGACATGCTTCAAGCATCATTATGAAATCGGTATTTTCATCTCCACCATTAAAGACATCTCTTACGGTAAGACCCACGGCTTCCTGCGAAGGTATACCGGAATTTCGCTCGAAAGCCCTGTTTACGGATATAACTCTTCTGTTATTATCTACCGTAAGTATACTATCAGTAACACTCTGAAGGATAGCGTCTGAAAGACCCCTCGCCCTAATCACGCTGAGATAAAAGTCCGACCTTTCTATCGCAACGGCCAGGAAATTAGCTATGATCTGCAAAAAATGGATCTCTTCTTCCTTGAAATCCTTGCAGTCGTGATAATAAAGCGCATACGCGCCGACCGATTTATCTCCTATATACATCGGCACGGAGGCCGCTGTGCAAAAAGACAGTGCCGATATTTCAGGATGGATGTAAAATTTATCCGCCGACTGGATATCCTGAATCACCGTCGGCATCCTCTTTTCAATGGAATAACCTTCTATGGAACTCGTTCCCTGCCGGTAGATGATCTCGGTTCCCGTGCTATTAATAGCAGTCGCTGATTTCAATATAAAGTTCCTGTCATCATCGCTCACAAGCAGCCAGGCAAAATCGGCCCTGAAAAAATCCTTTAACAGCACTAGGATATGGCCCGTAATGCTCTTGAGTTCGACCGCGGAGCCTAATGTTGTCGACAGGGAAAGCAGCTGCGCGTGTTCTTCTTCCCTGCGTTTCCTCTGATATTCATATAACGCCCGCATCTCTTCATAGAGCTTGATATTTTCCAGGGCGATGCCGGTCATATCACCTATCGACTTAAGGATATTTTCTTCTTCGGTTGTAAAAAAATGGGGCTTGAAATTAAAGAGGCAGAATACACCCAGAATTTTAGCCTTGCCCTTAATCGGTATACAGCAATATCCCTTCATGCCTGAATACCTGATCTGGGATTTCTCCGACCTACTGTCTTTTAAAATATTGGAAGACGTCACAATCTGACCCGAAACCGCGACTTTCCCGGGGATGTCTTCGCCAACCCTTATCCTGCCCAGCTTTTTTACATATTCATCGGATATGCCCCTGTGATACCGGCATAGCATCTCTTTCCCGGTCTCATTGATAAAGAAAATTCCTCCGCCATCCATATTCATCATCTCTATCATTTTGTCCAGCACCTCCGTGAATATCTCATCCGGACTGAGCGACCGGCTGAAGATCCCGGATATACTGTTCAGGGCAACCAGTTCCCTGTTCTTCCTGGATATCTCTTCCTCGTTTTTCGCCCTTTCAGTAACATCCCTGAGGAGCTCCACTACATTTATTACATCGCCTGAAGAATTCCTGATCGGACTCGCAACGACCTCATGGTACTTTAAGTCTCCCGATAAATCCAGATGCCTGTGCGTTGTCCTGTGACTCCTGCCTGTCCTGAAGACAGCTTTTGCCGGACACTCCTGTCCCTCGATCCAGCATGGATGGTACAAGCCGTGCGACACCTCATGACATGGCACTCCTATTATCGGAGACCTCAAGTTTAAGGTGGCCGCCTTATTGGCCTTAACAACTTTGTAGTCCCGGTCTATCACCAGAAGCTCGTCCTGGATGCTGTCCATAATAGTCGCCAGATAATCCCTGGATTGCCGCAGCGCGGTCCTGAGTTCGCTCTGTTCCCTGAAATCTTTCAGAACACTAATCTTGCCGTATATCCTGTCATTGATATAAATCGGGCCGCCGCTGATCAGAACCGGTATCAGTGATCCGTCTTTAGCAAGAATACTGATTTCGTATATGGAGGACATTCCTTCCTCACTTTTTTCGTGAAGCGAGGCGTGCATAATCGCGGCGTTTTTTTCATCAAAAAAATCATAGATCGAGGAACCTGTCACTTCATCCCTGGAGTACCCGAAAAGCCTTGTGAACGCCGGGTTAACATCCAGCAGGTTGTTGTCATTATCAACAACCCAGAGGGGATCAAGCATCGCCTTTATATATGTGTCCTTCTTCTGAAGCTCGATAGTCTTTTCTTTTAAGGCTCTCGCCATTTAATTAAATGTTTTTGTAATATATCCGAGTTCATCATTGCTGACTATTCTAAGATTGATATCAAGGTTTCCGTCTTTAAGCGCCTGAGAGCCTCTCTGTAGCTCCTTCATGGAAATCAACATGTTTCTCATAAAGAACATCGCCATCATAATGGCCAGTATCAGTATATAAATAGCATAAGGCACCATCTGTTCGACCAGCCTCGGGACAAAGGTCTCCTGAAGCCTGACGTATTCATCCGAATGATTAACGCGCTCTCCATGCTCCTCGATCATCTTGCTTGCCTGATTTAATATTGTTAACGAATAAGGGACCATTATGATAAGGGCAAATAAAAGTAACAGGGAAATAAGTTTGTGTGTAATCTTTTTTCTGAACATCAGATTAAACTCACCACCACGGAAATCAGAAATAATATCACGCCCCACGAAAGAAATATGGCCGCAAGAGGAGCAGCGCCCTTCTCGATAATAGTTTCAAAATCCACTGAAAATCCGATTGCCGCAAGCGCCGAGGAAAGGAAAAAGCTGCTGACGTTTCTAAAGTATCCAATCATGGGTTCGAGTATCCTGGTGAAATTGACAATTAAAGCAGAAACTATAAAAACAATTATAAACCACGGTATTTTCACCTTTTTCTTTGCTTTGCCCGAGAGCAGAATCGCGGTTGTAACAAGGAAGAAGAGGAAGGATATCCGGATTAATTTTATTTTAAGAGCGGTCTCGAAACATTCCCTGGAGATATTCAGAGAAGCAACCTTGACCTGCCCCAGCATGGGAAGCGTCGCGCCGGCAAAAAAGGCGCTATCTTCAACCCCAAGGGATAATACGTTCGCCAGAACAGGGTATAAAATCATTCCGGAGAGTCCCAGCATCATAACGGATATCACGGATATTGAAGTATCCTCCTTCCTGGCCCCGATAAGGGGAGATATCACGGCGATCGCGGACGCACCGCATACTGAAAGCCCCGAAGCAAGCAGTATCGCGAGTTTTCGATCGATATTGAAAAAATTCGAGACTAACAGTGTGAGTACAAAAAGGCATAAAAAAACCAGAAAAACAGTCAGTACAAAACTCAACCTCAGATCATTAAATACGAGCTGGGAGCCGTAAAGCGCGATACCTACGGGCAAAAAAACTTTTATCGCGCCATCAGTCCCTTTTTTGAAAGAAGCTCTGTCGCCGATAAGGTTTCCAAACAACATCCCTATAAGAATCGAAATAACAAGGGCATCGAATGACGCGTGCAGCATTGATATAAAATAAGAGATTACAGCTATAATTAAAACTGTTACGATACCCAGGATATAATCTTTTATTAACATCAATTAATTAGAGTTTATCACAAAAAGCGCCTTGATGAAAATTTCCGGAAGTAATTCTTTGCCTGATATGGAATTATCAATGGTTTTTCAGAAAAAAATCTGAAATCCCGGATAATGATATTTCTCCCTGTGTCGAGTCGGACAGCTTTTTCCATTTCAGTTTTCCCGCTTTAAGCTCTTCTTCCCCTATTATAAAAACATATTCCGCCGACAATCTGTCCGCCCTTCTCATCTGGCTCTTCAGTGAAGCTCCGGCCTCTCCAAGTTCGGCCCACAGACACTTCCCCCTCAGCCTGTCGGCAATCAGTATGCTTTCCCTGGCCGCCGCTTCCCCGATATTCGCGATAAAAACAGCCGGCGCCGGGACATCATGCCCCCCCGACTTTTTCATCAGCCCGACAATGCGTTCCATTCCAACGGCAAAACCTATTGCGGGCGTTTCAGCGCCGCCGAATTCCTTCACAAGCCTGTCATATCTCCCCCCCGCGGCCACGGCGTTCTGCGCGCCCAGGCCCTCACTGATGACCTCGAAAGTTGTTCGGGTATAATAATCAAGTCCCCTTACCATATCGGGGTTTACAAGGTATGGTATGTCAAGCAGGTCAAGCAGCGCCTGAAGCTCGTCAAAATGTCCCCTGCAATCACCGCAGAGGGAATCAGTAACCTTGGGCGAGCCGGCCCTTAACTCCACGCACCGCCTGACCTTACAGTCAAGAATTCTCAGGGGATTAAGGTGATATCTCCTCACGCAGTCCGGGCAGAGGCCATCGAGCTTGTCGGAAAAAAAATCCAGGAGCGACTCCCTACAGCCAGGCCTGCACTTTTCACACCCAATGGAATTAACCTGGAACTTAAGGCCGCCCAGGCCAAGGCTCGCCAGAAAATGCCTGAGCATCGAAAGAACTTCTGCGTCCATGACAGGATTTGCGGAACCGAACGCCTCAACGCCTATCTGGTAAAACTGCCTGAAACGACCGGCCTGGGGCCTTTCATACCTGAACATCGGCCCAAGATAATAATATTTTTGAGGAGACGACTGATTAGAGAGGTGATTTTCGACATAACATCTGACTACAGAGGCTGTCCCCTCGGGTCTCAAGGTAAGACTCCTGCCCCCTTTGTCCGTAAACGTATACATCTCCTTCTCGACGATATCCGTATTTTCCCCGATGCTTCTCCTGAAAATGTCAGTCTACTCGACCACAGGCGGCCGTATTTCCTTAAATCCGTAAGCAGAGAAGATATCTCTCGCAAAGGCCTCGACCTTCTGCCATATATATATATCGGGCGGCAGCACATCGGGCATCCCCTTGGGTGCGCTGCGTTTCTCTCCCTGGCTCACTCGGAATCCCCTGCTTTTTCCCCTGGAATCTTCTCATCGTCAATGTCCACCATCCGCAGATGGCCTTCTATAAGTCTCCTGAGTTCTTCCTTGAAGTGGCGTCTGATCCCCTTGAGATCCACTATGTCTTCATGTATTTTAATGACCTTATCATGAGACTCCCTGATTACGTTCTCGGCCCTCAGTTCGGCCTCTTTAATCAAAAGCTCCGCTTCTTTCCGGGCGTTCGTTTTATATTCTTCCACCATCTGCTGCGCCGTCATCAGTGTCTCTTTCAGGGTGCCTTCCATATCTTTGTATTCCCTGGCGTTGTTTTCGGACCTGGACAGACTCTCTTTAAGTGACGCATTCTCTCTGAGCAGATCTTCCATCTCTTCTCTGATGACCTCAAGAAACGCGTACACCTCTTCAACATCGAATCCCCTGAATTTAACGGGAAAATGCTTCTGCTGAATATCAAGCGGGGTGATTCTCATATTATCCTCCTCCAAGCCTGTAACCGAGTTTTATTAAAGACCCAACTAAAAACGACTGAATAAAAAGAATAGCAAGAATTACTATGAACGGCGAAATATCCAGGGGCCCCAGCCTGTGTCCGATCACCCGCCTTATGGGCCTGAACACAGGCTCGGTGACCGAGTAAAGAAAACGGACTATCGTATTATACGGATCCGGGTTCACCCAGCTCAGTAAAACCGCGATTATCACAACCCACTTGTACAGCTCAAGAAACATATTGAGAATCTTTGCGACAGCTAAAATCAGTTCACCAAAAACAAACATTATTCCCTCCTGCCTAATTCCTCGGCCCGTTTCCGCGCCGCAAGCAGCGCGTCTTCAACTATACCGCTAAAGGCCCTGTCAGCAAACACCTCCAGGCCCGCGGCCGTAGTACCTCCCGGCGAAGTCACCATCTTTCTGAGATTTTCAGGGGACATGCCGGAATCAAGCATTTTCGCCGTACCAAGCAGGGTCTGGACCACCAGCTCCACGGCGTCCGTCCCGTCTATTCCCATCTTCACCCCGCTCTCGATTAAAGCTTCCGTAAATAAGGCAATAAAACCCGGACCGCTACCTGACAATGCAGTGACGGAATTCATATGTTCTTCAGGCATCGTAAGGACCTTGCCGACAGACATCAGGATCCCTCTGACAACAGCCGCCTCTTTTTCGTAAAAAGTTCCGTATAACGACATAACAGACATGCCTTCCTGGACAAGAGCAGGAGTATTCGGCATGACCCTTATCAGTTTTTTCGTCCTGAGTCTGGATTCCAGGAATGAAAGCGTGATACCGGCGGCTATCGATACAACGGTTTTTTCAGCCGTAACAACATCAGCGATCTCATCCAGCAGACCATCCATATTCTGTGGTTTAACCGCGAGAATTATGATATCGCAAAGAGAAACCGCCTCTTTGTTGGACTGCGTCGTCCTGATACTATAACCCTGTTCCAGGTGTCTCCTTCTCGCTTCCAGAGGCTCTGAAACAATAATATCGTCCATCCCCCCTTTCTTCATGCCCTTTATCAGGGCTTCCGCCATGTTTCCACCACCAATAAAACCTGTCATCTATTTAACCCTCTCTCCAAATATCGCCGTGCCGACTCTGACCATGGTGGCCCCCTCAAGTATCGCCACCTCAAAATCATTTGACATTCCCATCGAAAGCTCGGGCAATCTGAAGCCCATGGTTTCAGCGTCATCTCTCATTTTTCGCAGTTCCCTGAAATACGGTCTCGTCATCTCAGGGTCGTCAAAAAAAGGCGGCATTGTCATCAGACCTTCCACTCTCAGACTGCTCATGCCATTAATCCCTTTAAGCAGCCCAATGAAATCATCCCTTGGTATTCCATGCTTCCTTTCTTCGTCAGCCAGGCTTACCTGAATAAGCACTCTCTGTATTTTTCCTGATTTTTGCGCCTGTCTGTTTAACTCCTCCGCCAGCGCAAGTGTATCGACGGTCTGAATCAGGTCGAATAGATCCACGGCGATCCTTGCCTTGTTCTTCTGCAGGTGCCCGATCAGGTGCCATGTAATCCCGGCGTCCTTAAGCCGTGAAATATCGCCCGTGATCTTTTTTCTTGCCTCCTGCACCCTGTTTTCGGCGAAATGTCGAAGGCCCGCGTCAACGGCATCCCTGACAGTACACCCGTCAACCGTCTTTGTAACGGCTATGAGATTGACTGCTTCAGGGCTTCTCCCAGCCCGTATAGCGGCATCCGCAATTTTTTTATATACAATCTCTATGTTATCAAGAAGCTGTATCTTACTCATTAGTCATGAATTCAACCGAAATAAAAATAGTAATATAGTAGTACCTATTACATTAAAATTCAATACGAAGTATTTTCAGCGCCACCGCACGCTCTCTATCCCACCATTTCAGGATCACATACTCATAGCGCTCCGGTATTCCTTCCATAGATCATCTCTGGAGATGCCGACATCTATAAAATCCCAGGGCAGCGCCCCGGTTATCTCCTTTTTTCTGAAAATAGATAAATCATGGTCGATACCCATGGATTCATGCCCCCACTTCAGACCGCCTTCGAACGCGGCCTTCTCTATCAGCTTGCCGGTCCTCCTGTCCCCGAGTGCAAAAAGACCCTGCATATAGGCATACTTCGGGACATCGTGAAATACCTTTACGCCCCTCACCCGGGAGAGGCCTTTTTTTATTATCTTCAGCCTTTCCTTAACCTCTTTCATAGACTCCATGGGATGCCATTGAAACGGCGTAAAAGGTTTTGGGACAAAGGTGCTGACGCTCAACGTTATAAACCCTTTTCTGTTATCTTCGCGTATTCTCCCGACCATATTAATTATCTCATTTACGTCCGCCCTGGTTTCCGAGGGAAGGCCTATCATAAAGTAGAGTCTCAACGTTTCCACTCCGCTTCCAAGAATGAGTTTCGCCGTCTCCATTATGTCCCTGTCCGTAATATTCTTATTGATCACGGACCTCAATCGTTCCGTCCCGGCCTCTGGTGCTATGGAGACGCTCCTGTGCCCTTTCAATAACTGTACAATGCGCCCGCTTCCGGGACTCGCCCTGAGGGATGTAATAGAGAAATCAACCCCTTCCATTGACAGGACCTCCACAATCCAGGGATAGTCGGACAATGACGGGCCTATAAGTCCGACTCTCCTGGTCTTTGTCAGCGCCTCTTTAATCTCCTCCTTAAGCAGATTCAGATCTTTCCTTCTCGGGGGGTTGTATATGCGCCCTGCCACACAAAATCTGCAGGACCAGACACAACCTCTCATGGCCTCCAGCAGGTACATATCCGAAAACTCGGCTTCAGGAGTAATAATAGCGGTTTTCAGCGACGACTTTGTTACATCCATAAAGGTCCGTTTCCTGATAATTTCAGGGGCGTTATCTCTTGCCTTTCTGTTATGTATCCGACCTGCATCATCATATTCAACCGAGTAATAACGGGGAATATATATACCTTCAATCCGAAGCGCGTTCTCAAACAATATTTCTCTTGTTCCTGAATCTCTGTACGCGAACAGGAACTCTAAAAACATTTCTTCCGCCTCTCCAACAAGAAACATATCCATGAATTCCGCTAAAGGCTCGGGGTTATAAAAGGCGCATACCCCACCCATGATCACCAGAGGATGAAACGGCCCCCTTTCCGCGCTTCTTAGCGGTATGCCCGACATCTTCAGTATCTTCAGTATGTTCGGATAATCGTTCTCAAAAGAGACTGAAAAGGCGATTATGTCAAACCGGGAGAGAGGTCGCTTTGATTCAAGAGAAAAAAGCTCTGTTCCGGTACGTTCAAACTCTTCGATATCATCAGGTTCCGGAAGAAAGGCCCTTTCGCAGACAACATCATTTCGGCTGTTGAGCAGGCCGTATATTCCCTGAAAACCGAGACTCGACATGCCGATCGGATATATATTCGGATAAACCAGCGCTATGTTAATCCTGCCCCCGGGGTCCTTAAAAACCGTCCCTTTCTCTTTAGAGATCAGACGCTCGGCTTTTTCAATAAGTCTTCTATTCATTTATTTCCGGTTAATTACCTTTAATATCACAGCTCTACAAAAATACAAGCGCCGACATCATTGCAACAGACCATATTATATCAAGAGGCAGATGTAACGACGCGGTAGAATCAAAGAGCAGATCAACCCTTGATCCCCATTCCGTGTCTTCGAGCCACAGGATCAATGTGACAGGGATTTTTGGCAATGGATGGAGTTCCAGCGCCGCGTCGCCATAATTAACCTCTTTCCCGCCCAATGTAATGCCCCGCGCGATAAATTCGTCCCTGTTTTTCGCATATTTCGCGGCAACGGCGTCCAGTGGAAGAATGTGCGAACCCCTGAAAAAAACATCTCCACCGGTTATGCCGGAAGGCTTCAGAAGTTTCCCCGACGGCATTGTGTCTGTCGCTTTGATAAGATACCACAGAACTGAAACTTTGAAAAAATAGACAAATTTTCTGAGGAAAACATCTCCGTCTGGGCTTAAACTCAGAATCTCCTTCTTCTCCGTATCAACGGAAAAGACCTCGCCGAAAGATTTCAGATGATAGAGCCCGTTTTTATAGCCGACATCAGCGCCCACCCTTCCGCATACATCATCAGGGTCGAGGCCTGAGAGAATTTCCCATGCCCTGCCTTCTCCGGAAATAACATTTGTCATTTACTATTATAAAACAAACCCTACCGGCTTTAAAAAGAAACTGGCGGTACTACTCCCTGTTTATATCGAAACCGCCTGCCGAAGATACGCAAACAGACGGGCATAATGTTGCCAAAAACATATAAAATTAATTAGAATATAGTATCTTAATACAGGAGGCAGAAATTGAGAGCAGGAATTCATCCGGATTACAAGGAAGCAATAGTAGAATGTGCTTGTGGCGAAAAATTCACCACAAGATCGACAATACCTAAATTTCGTCTAGATATATGTTCCAGGTGTCATCCATTCTTTACCGGTAAACAGAAGATTGTTGACGCCGAAGGAAGGGTCGAAAAGTTCAAGAAAAAGTACGCAAAGAAGTAGATACTCTAGCTGAACAACAAAAAAAAAACAGGAAGCTTACGAGGTTTCCTGTTTTTTTGTTGTATAAAAACTATGATTATAAACAGCAATGGAAGACTGAAAAACATAGGCGGACAGGCAGTTATAGAAGGTGTCATGATGAAGGGGCCTAAAAACTGGACCGTGGCTGTAAGGGACAACAACGGCTTTATTCATCTAAAGAAAGAGAAGCTGGGCGAACTCCCGAAATTCCTGAAAAAGCCGGTAATAAGGGGCTTCATCGCTCTCTTTCAGGCGCTTACCCTCGGGATAAAATCGATCGAATTTTCCGCGAACAAGGCTTACGGTGAAGATAATGAAAAAGACGTCGGGAAGATGACCATGGCGATTACAATCCTTGCTTCCATGATTCTTGGTCTCGGACTCTTTATCCTGCTGCCATTGTACGCGACTAAAATGGCGGGCCTTATATTTCATGGTATCACCGAAAATTCCCTGCTCTTTAATATTACAGACGGTATTATAAGGGTCCTGGTCTTTCTTGTTTATATTCTTCTCGCGGGCATGTGGAAAGAAATGGCAAGGACTTTTATGTATCACGGGGCGGAACATAAGGTCATACACGCTTATGAAGAGGGCAGAGAGCTGACTATTGATAATGCGAGGGAATACAGCACGCTTCATCCTCGCTGCGGCACAAGTTTTCTGCTGATAGTTATGGTCGTGAGTATTCTTGTCTTTTCGTTTATCCCGCAGCACTGGCCGTTTCTGTATAAATTTCTTTCCAGAATAGTTTTTATACCACTTATCGCCGGTTTCTCCTTCGAATTCCTGAAGCTTTCAGCAAAATGGAAAGACAATCCCGTAATGAATTTTTTAATAAAGCCTGGGCTTCTCCTGCAGCGTCTGACCACAAAAGAACCCGACGATGTTCAGATCGAGGTAGCACTGAGCGCCCTTAAAGAAGTATTAATATTAGAGGATGAAAATGCTGCTTGATAAACTCCTTGAAATCGAAAACAAATACGATGATCTGAACCGCCTTCTAAGCGATCCCGATGTCTTCTCAGTACATACGGAATTCCTGAAATATTCCAGGGAACATTCCGGCCTCCAGCCTGTGGTAGAAAAGATCAGGGAATATAAAAAACTGCTCTCGGACATCGGGAATACAGAAGAACTACTCAGCCTGGGCGACAGTGACATAAAGGAACTTGCGCAGGATGAACTCGAAGAACTGAAAAAAAGAAAACCCGAACTCGAGAATGAACTCAAGTTATTGCTTCTCCCTGTTGACCCGAGAGATGAGAAGAGTGTAATAATCGAGATAAGGGCCGGCACGGGAGGCGACGAGGCCTCGTTATTCGCGGCGAACCTCTTCCGCATGTATACCAAATACGCTGAATCGAGAAAATGGAAGATCGAGATTATAAGCATGAGCGCAACCGGTCTGGGCGGAATTAAAGAGATAATCGCTTCTATTCAGGGCAGGGGCGCTTACAGCAGGCTCAAATATGAAAGCGGAGTTCACAGGGTCCAGCGTGTTCCCGCTACAGAGGCGTCCGGCAGGGTCCATACATCCGCAGCTACGGTAGCGGTCCTCCCCGAAGCTGAAGAAGTTGACGTGAAAATCGATGAAAAAGACCTGAGAGTAGACACTTTTTGCGCTTCTGGTCCGGGGGGACAGGGCGTGAATACAACATATTCTGCTGTCAGAATAGTGCATGTACCGACAGGGCTTATCGTCCAGTGCCAGGACGAGCGTTCCCAGATAAAAAACAAGGACAAGGCAATGAAGGTTCTGCGTTCCAGACTTTATGAGCTGGAGTTGAACAGGAAGGACAAAGAAAGGGCGCAACAGAGGAAGTCACAGGTCGGCTCCGGCGACAGAAGCGAGAGGATAAGGACATACAACTTTCCCCAGAACAGGGTGTCCGATCATCGAACCGGCGTTACGCTCTATAAACTGGAACAGCTCCTGGAGGGCCAGTTGGATGAAATCATTGACGGCCTGATAACATTTTACAACGCTGAACGGCTTAAAGAGCTTTAAAATCCGCCAAAACAAAGCAATCCGCACTGAAACAAAAGGTTGAAAATGAAGCTACTGGATACATTAAAACCCTCGATATACCATCTTAAAAAAGCCAATATTGATGAACCCGTAATCGAGGCCGCAGTGCTTGTTTTTCATGTTTCCGGGGTGGACAGACTGACAGCGTACAGGGATAATCCCGAGATAGGCCCGGTGATATTGTCGGAAATCCACAGGCTGATCGGACGAAGGGCCATGGGCGAACCCATGCAGTATATAATAGGAGAGGCTGATTTCATGGATCTGGTAATAAAGGTCGGCCGGGGAGTGCTTATTCCCAGGCCCGAGACAGAGATTCTCGCCCGGGAGGCCATAAAAGAGGCGCGAAATCTAAAATTCATCGCTCGCGGGTTAAAGCGTAACTCCGGCCACGTAACGCCGCCCGTTCAACAATCTCCCGGACTGAGGATCCTCGACCTCTGCTCCGGAAGCGGCTGCATCGCCCTAGCGCTCGCAAGGGAATTTCCCGACGCAAATATCCTCGGTATCGACATTTCAGGGACTGCTGTCAAATATGCGGAGACTAACGCCGCTTTCAACAAAATCAGCAACGTTATATTTCTGGAGGGATCATTGTTCGGGCCGGTGACGTCAATGCCCGGGTTCGACTTAATCGTCTCGAATCCTCCATATATAAAAACCTCCGAGATTGATACGCTCCAGAGAGAGGTCAGGGAATGGGAACCATTGGAGGCTCTTGACGGTGGCATGGACGGTCTGGATTTTTATAAAAAAATCTTACTGGGGGCTGGAAGGCATTTAAGGAAAGGCGGTAAGATCCTGCTCGAAGCCGGGTATGATCAGGCAGGGGAAATAGCAGTCATCACCGAAAAAGCCGGCTTTAAAAAAATAACTGTTACAAAGGACTTTTCAGGCATAGACCGGATCCTGAAGGCTGAATGGCCGGCTTAGCCCGCTGTTATATACGCAACAATCAGAGTTGCTAATCTCCACATCTGCACGGGAAATATGTCAGGAGTGCCGATCTGATTTTCTCCATGGCCTCTTCCCGAGTTCCGCCCTTCGCCCTGTAACCGGGAAGCTCCACACATTCAGCGATCCAGTAGCCGTCGTCATCCTGATAGACCGTGAATTCTCTCATATATTCAATTCCGCCCCTTTGTTCCCGGCGTCAGAGAGCAACGTCCGGATCAGGTGAAGATAATTAGTATCCTTTTCAAGTATCTCAATTCCCATCCCGTTTTTCAGGGCGTTCAAACTATCTTCCATCGTGTTTCCTGACGCTGACGTTAAAGTCCTTCTGACCCGACCCCTGATCTTTGAATTCAGGCCGTCCGGAAGATGGATCGTCATATCAATTACTGTATCGGGAAAACAGGGATGGTCCGTTACTATATAAAGCCCAATCAGGGAAAAATCGCTTGACGACCCCCTGAAAATTATATTATTGGATATAAATTCCATTTCACAGTGCCTGGTAAATCTTTTTTGTCGCCTTTTATTATCCATGACTTTATTTGAATACGGTTTTTACATCATGAAGGTGCATTCGTACGTATTGTTTAATTATATGGATTTATAAAAAATTTTCAAGCTTTCTCCTGAATAACCGGCTTCCCACTGCGTTCCGCAAATGTCTATCCCGGCCATATAGCGGGACAAACGACACCCCGGCCGGCCGTTCAGATATTTCTGAAATCAATAATAACCTTGAGGGAATCTCTATCAACCGCCCTGTCGAACGCCTCTTTCGCCCTGTCAAAACCAAAAACACCAGTTATAAACGGCCTGACATTAATGAGTCCGGCCGAGAGCGCCGCTAAAGCCGGTTCAAATGGGCCGCACCTTGATCCAACAACAGTAATTTCGTTAACTACAAGGAGAGTAAGCCCCACCGCCCTCTTTTCGGAGACTGTGCTTTTCATGACGATTGTCCCACCAGGTTTAACCAGCCTCATCGCCGTCTCAAAACCTTCAACAGCGCCGGCCGCATCAACTACAATGTCATACCTCTTTTCAGTATGCAATTCCCTGATATTAATCGCCTCTATTCCATGTTTTTCCACAATTCTCAGCTTGGGTTCATGTTTTCCGGCAATGGTTATTTCCGCATTTATAAGCCTCAGAACAAGAGAAATAAGCAGTCCAAGCTTTCCATCTCCAATAACAAGAATTTTATCCGTGGGCTTAACGTGGACCTGGCGGGTAATTTCGAAGGCCGCTGCCAGAGGTTCTGTAAATACAGCCTCTTCGTCTGCAATATCGGGGGGCGCCTCAATCAGATTTTCTACAGGCAGGGTAATATATTCAGCCATCGCGCCATCTTTATTGACAATCCCCAGGGTCTTTCCGTTCGGACAGTGATTTTTTAATCCTGTCAGACAAAAATCACAGGCGCCGCAACCACGGTTGATTCCGCCAACGACTCTCTTGCCGCTCAACCTCCGGTCATTGCTGTTTATCTTCTCGACCACCCCAACAAACTCATGACCGATTATTCCCTTGAACCCAAGGTATCCCTTTGTTATCTCGATATCGGTTCTGCATATCCCGGCCAAATATATTCTAACAAGCGCCTCACCTTCCGACGGGCGTGGTTTTGGATAGTCCTCCACAAATTTCAGTTCGTGATCAAAAACAATCGCTTTCATAATTAAAGACACCTCGTCACCAAACAGAGTCAGTGCACTAACTTATTTTTTCCGTCAGTCATTCCTGCTGACGGTATGAGACGGCGCGCTCAACAGGATTAATCGAATGTTAAACTTTAAGTTATAACTGCAACTACCTGAATAACCGCACGCTTCTTCACACTAGAAGGACTTTTAAAATGCCTTAGCCAGTCATTAAAAACGCCTTTTGGATTATCGCTTTATTCTTTTCTCCCTGAATATCCGGGGCCGGCGCTAAGTCCTAAAATAACCGTATCTGATTATTTATGTCAAATCCCTTCTCTTTTATATGCTGATACCGTTAGAATATACGAACATCACTCTCAGAGGGGGTACAAGACTGGACAAACTCATAATCCGTGGAAACAGGACACTGAAGGGGACCGTGGAAATAGGTGGAGCTAAAAACGCCGCCCTTCCGATTATGGCCGCCACGATTCTTGCTCCAGGAGAGCATTACCTGAAAAGGGTTCCGCGCCTGAAGGACGTTATGACAATGGGCAGACTGCTGGCCGACCTCGGCGCGGGGTTCCACCTGGAAGGAAACGAGGCCATGCTGAACTGCACCAAAATCAGGAATTACGAAGCGCCTTATGAACTTGTCAGTACAATGCGCGCCTCGGTGCTTGTTCTCGGACCACTTCTGGCCCGGTTGGGAAAGGCGAAAGTGTCCCTTCCTGGCGGTTGTGCGATCGGGGCGAGACCGATCAATCTCCATCTCATGGGCCTTGAAAAAATGGGGGCATCCATTAAGCTTGAGTCCGGATATATAATCGCGAAGGCAAAAAAGCTGAAAGGGGCGTCCATATACTTTGATACGCCCACTGTAACAGGAACGGAGAATATCATGATGGCCGCAACCCTCGCCGAAGGAAAAACCCTTATTGAGAATGCCGCAAGAGAACCGGAGGTCATAGACTTGGCCGACGCCCTGACTTCGATGGGAGCCAGAATAAAAGGCGCCGGAGAAGGTGTTATCGAGATCAGGGGCGTAAGCACCCTTAAACCCCTCCGTCATACAATAATCCCGGACAGGATTGAGGCAGGCACGTTCATGACTATAGCGGGGATAACAGGCGGAGATATCACAATTAAAAAATGCAGGACGGACCACCTCGACGCATTAATCAATAAATTGACGGATACGGGCATAAGCTTTAAACATACAAGTGGAGGGGTCAGGGTTACTGGTCCGTCAAAACTGAAATCAGTAAATACCGTGACCATGCCATATCCCGGTTTTCCGACTGACATGCAGGCCCAGTTTATGGCGCTTATGTCTGTTGCGTCCGGCACCAGCGTAATCTCCGAAAAAATATTCTAGAACAGATTCATGCACGTTGCCGAACTCAGAAGAATGGGCGCGGATATTACGATAGATGGAGGAGCCGCAACCGTCAGGGGCATAGAAAAACTCAAGGGCGCGCCCTTAATGGCGACGGACCTGCGCGCTAGCGCGTCTCTGATAGTTGCCGCGCTTGCCACTGCGGGGGAGACAACAATAAACAGAATATATCATCTCGACAGGGGATATGAAAAGATAGAAGAAAAACTCAGAAAGATCGGAGCCGATATCATAAGGGAAAAAGAGTAGAATCGACAGAATCTTTACAGACTCCGGATAAAGCAGTTAGAATAAAAAGCGTAAAAGTGTATATCAATGACTGTATGCAACCACAGAAAGAGCGACAGCTTTTGCCCCATAAGCAAAACTCCCTGTATCGGCGAGTGCATATACGCCAATATCCTCGATGATATAAGCCTGGGAATAATAGGCCTTGATCTGAAAAACAGAGAGGTGTTTTACCAGAACAGGTCTGCCGTTGATATATTTAAAAGCACGATAAAACCCAGGGATTACAAAACCCTGATCGACCTGCTATTACCAAAAGATGTTGATTATTCCAGATCAAAAAACCCTAAAAACTGCCGGACGTTGCGCTACGGGAACAGATTTATAGGTTATACGGTTTATCCTATATCCGACATTTACCACTGGATATATATAACCGACATCACCGAAAAAGTGAGGCTTAATACCATAGCCGAATCGGTGAATACAATGACCAACCTCGGTTATATATTCTCGGGAATCAGGCATGAGATGGGCAATCCTATAAATTCCATAAAGACTACAATGACGGTCCTCAAAAACAATGTTAAAAAATACTCCAGGGAAAATATAGCAGAGTATATAGACCGAGTACTTGTGGATTTGACCCGTGTTGAGTCTCTCCTTAAAGACCTGAAGACATTCAGCATGTATGAAAACCCCGAGCTTAAAAAAGTAAATATGGCCTCGTTTATGGATAATCTGCTTTCGATGGTGAAGATGGATTTCGATAAAAATAATATCAGAATAAAAACGATCTTCAGAACAGAAAATATATATGGATATTTTGACGCAAGGGCACTGCAGCATGTTATGCTGAACGTCCTGACAAACGCCTCGGATGCGCTGCAGGGGATATCATCACCCCGGATTTCTATTATTCTGAGTAAAATAAACTATTGCGTAATAATACAAGTTAAAGACAATGGCAGCGGCATATCCGATGAACAGAAGAAAAATCTCTTCAAACCCTTTGCAACGACCAAAACCCATGGCACCGGTCTCGGCCTGGTAAATGTCAGGAAGATGCTTGCAAAAATGAACGGTACCATAGAGATAGAGAGCCGGCCTGATGACGGCGCTTTAGTGACATTGACGCTACCAGGGGGAGACAGTGATACATAAACTAAAAAAAACACTTCTGATTGTTGATGACGACAGGACATTCTGCGAATCGGTCAAGGATTATATGAGCAGCGATATGCTGGAAGTCATTACAGCCCACACCGCCCCGGACAGCCTCAATCTCTGTTCCATGAGAAATATAGACATAGTCCTGCTGGACCAGAGACTCCCTGAAAAAGAAGGCCACACACTCTGCCCTACGATACTCAAACACAACGATCAAACCAAGATAATTTTCAGCACCGCATATCCAAGCTTCGATAACGCAGTGAAAGCCGTCAAGGCCGGTGCGTATGACTATCTTTCAAAACCCTTTGAACTGGAAGAGTTGCGTCTGGCCGTAAGCCGGGCGATTAGAACTTTGGACCTGGAAAAAACCGAACAATTACATCGCTACAAAAATGACAGAATAATCGAGGAAACTATACTGATCGGCGGCCGAAAAGGTCTCTCTGAAGTCCAACGGTTGATAGACGTTGCCGCCACCGTTGACGCCCCTGTCCTTATTACTGGAGGCACGGGTACTGGTAAAAATGTCGTGGCAAGGTTGATACATTATACTGGTGCTGACAGTAAGGCCCCTTTCATCAGTATAAATTGCTCTGCCATTCCGGAAAACCTCATTGAGACGGAGTTGTTCGGCCATGAAAAGGGAGCTTTTACCGGTGCGGTGGACGCGCGCAAGGGAATTTTCGAGATGGCTGAAGGGGGGACCCTCTTATTAGACGAAATCGGCGAAATGCCGTTGCACCTGCAGGCCAAACTCCTCGGAGTCCTTGATGACAAAAAAATCAAAAGGCTTGGAGGAGAATCCATACGGCGGATTAATGTACGGATAATAGCCGCCACAAGCATTAATATGGAAAGATAAATAAGTCTGAAACAATTCAGGAAAGACCTCTATTACCGCCTCGGCGTCATCAAAATTGAAATCCCTCCGT
Organism: Nitrospirota bacterium; assembly: GCA_024275975.1. Lineage (GTDB taxonomy): Bacteria > Nitrospirota > Thermodesulfovibrionia > Thermodesulfovibrionales > UBA6898 > JAJRYC01. Next base: position 79,088 of record JAJRYC010000004.1, read on the forward strand.
TACGGGAACGCCGCCAGGATATTCCTGAACTATGCGACTACATAATCCGAAAGATATCAAAGGGCGCTGAAGTCAGAGTGTCTGATTCCGAAGTCGAAAAACTGATGAAATATGACTGGCCTGGAAATGTGAGGGAGCTGAAAAATATTATAGAGAGAGCGGTCATACTGAGAAGTGGCCCCGATATCCGTCCGTCCGAACTTGTTCTGGGGAAAAAAGACACTCCACTCGCTATTGGTCCGGCAAACACTCGTTCCGTAGCATTGGGGGAGAGACCGGCAAGACTGGCTGATGTGGAGAAAAACCATATCGGATACATACTCGATCAGTTCTCCTTCAATTATACACAGACCGCCAGGGCTATGGGGATATCCCTGTCCACACTCAAACGAAAATTGAAACAGTACGGGATAGTTAAAGCTCAATAAAGGCCGGAAAGGTCAAAATCGACTATCCAGAATGAACGGATTAACGGCGAAGCTTTTTTATCGTCACGTCAACCTTTTGTTTTATAATGCTTTTATGGCATGTCGGCATCTGGCAAGTTAATTGCGTGATATTCAGTATGGATCATAAGTATAATATAAAAAATGTCTTAATCGTTGATGACGAAAAATCTTTTCTACTCAGTCTGGTGGAAGGCCTGCGAGCCTACGCCTCTGATTTCAACACGCTGACGGCGGAAAACGGCAAGGAAGCCATCGAAATACTGGAATCCGTCGAGGCGGACCTGATAGTAACAGACCTCAAAATGCCCGGAATGGACGGATTTGAACTCCTGGCTTACGTAAAGAAAAACCACCCGGATGTCCCGGTAATAATTATAACGGCCTATTACACCTCCGAGATAAAAGAGAGACTTGAAGCACTGGGCAGTTTCAAGTTACTTGAAAAGCCACTGGATTTCAAGGAACTTGTAGATAATATCTTTGCCGAGCTGGCAACCGTCTCCAAGGGATATATACGCGGAATAACCCTGCCGGCCTTCCTGCAATTGGTAGAGATGGAGAAGAAAACCTGCACAATAAAAGTTAGATCAAGGGGAAGAACCGGACACCTTTATTTTAATGAAGGCAATTTAATGGATGCTGATAACGGTACAGACCGGAATGAGAAGGCGGCGTATGATATCGTATGCTGGGACCAGGCCGAAATAGAAATTAGCAGCTTCTGCAAGGAAATGGGCAGGAATATAAGCGGCAGCCTCAACCATATACTGATGGAAGGCTTTAGAATAAAGGATGAAAGTGAAAGGAGCGCGGATAAAGACCCGGAAAGCGTTCAGAGTGCCGACGATACGGATCTTGATTCCGTCTTACTGGAGGCGGAAGAGAGCGTACAACATGAAAAATCGACAAATCCGGAAGATTATGAGGAGGAGAAAAAGATGGCGACTTTAAAAGACTTACTTAATGAATTTGCTAAATTGCAGGGGGTTACTACCGTCTGCCTTGTCGGTCGTGACGGCTTTCTGCTTGACAGTATCGCCACGACAGGCATTGACACCGAGATGATAGGTGCAATCGCTTCAAGCGGATTCGGGGCATCGGAATCAATGGGCAAGCAACTTGGGAAAGGCACCCTGTCCTTGACCATGATTGAGTTTGAAAACGGCCCTGTCCTGTTTGCACCCGTTGGTGAGGACGCCTTTATTGTTATTATTGCTGAAAGAGACTCGAACCTCGGGATGGTCAGGCTTAAACTGAAGAAACATTGCAAAGAAATCGCTAACGCGGCGGCAATATAAAAAAAATGAGGTGAACCATGACTGAAGAAAAAATTCTCGACATAGCACATGTAAGTTTTCTGGACATGATAAAGATAATGATAACTCTAAGCGGCGCGGCAAACGCCAAGGGTACGCTTATCAGGAATGCTATAAAGACAGCCGAAAAAATCTCCGAAACCGATTATGAAACCTTGACGATTTCCTGTCCGCTATAGAAAACGCGACCAACCCGATTACGATGATCGAGGGAAAATCCTCTCATCAGGGGGATTTTGTATTTGGACTTAGCGCCTGTCCGTTCGGGGCATCCATTAAAAACTACACGCGCGTTTTTGAAAAGCTTCCGGAAGGTTTTGCGGATTTCACAGTCGAGTTCAACAAGCCGAGCAATGTAACCGCACAATACCATGTGGGCGAAGGCGCCGGGGTCAGCCCGTTCTGCGCCGTGCATCAACCGATGAGAAGCGCGATTGCCGAAAAGATTACAATAGGGGGAAAGAAGATCCAGATCTACCAGCTCGGCTGCAAATCAGGCGCGGGGAAAAAGGGGTTTGCTGAAAAATGGATAGAGGCGACCGGCGTGCCAAAGGATGTAGTTGACAAAGTCCTTGACAACTATATGTGCTGCTATTACCTCAAAATCATTGAATAAGACTTCACACCGCGTTCGTCCAGGTCGAACTTCAGGAAAAGACAGGCGATAGCAAACTGTATATATTTGCAGGAATTCTGGATTCTCGATGTAAGTCCTCGCGAGAGTCGCGTCGACCCGCTCAGAAGACCGCTGGAATGACGAAGAGTGTGAACAAGAGAATTGACTGTTTAATGGAACGCTGTAGTGTACGGAAAAGGAACTCCATAAATTCGGAATACTGTAATATGGTGCCGAAGGGGGGACTCGAACCCCCACAGCGTTTCCACCACTAGACCCTGAACCTAGCGCGTCTACCAGTTCCACCACTTCGGCAACGGATTATAATATATATTCACACGGATTTGATTGTCAACAACCCATTATTG
>JAJRYC010000034.1 GCA_024275975.1 Nitrospirota bacterium
CACGAAGACCCAAGCCGAAGTCCTATCAGCCTTTGGCCACTATGTGGATGACAGTGGGGTCTTACAACCGGTGCGCAGCTAAAGTACCGTCAATACTGGCTATGCGGCGTGGTCTAATAAGTTATCTCTTAAACTCCTGTCTGAACCTTGAACCTTTCTTTGCTCTCTGCTTTGCTTTCGTCCTTAGTCTGTTACGCTCTGCGCTATGCTCTCTGCGCTATGCTTTTATCTCTGAGCCTTGAACCTTTCTTTGCTCTCTGCGCTATGCTTTCGTCCTTAGTCTGTTACGCTCTGCGCTATGCTCTCTGCGCTATGCTTTTATCTCTGAGCCTTGAAAGTCGGACCTCTTTTAAGGTTTTTTATACAACGTTCCGGTTATTTATGATAAAATTTGTACACCATGTCAGAAACCCGTGGAAATTATTTTGTCTTTGCCAAAGAGGGGAATAGAAGAGCAAAAACAGCAGAAAGCTAGAGATGGCTAGAAATAACACCTCTTTACCAAAGAGAGGGAAAAAGAACAGGAAATCGACCTATTTCGATTGAACAACGATACATTATTAAAAGAAACACACTATAATTTACAGGAAAGGAGTTAATTATGAACAAAGATGAACTGGCGGAAAGATACAAAAGGTTTACCGAAGATTATAACAACGGGAATGACCGGGCGGCCCTCTGTAATAAGTATAATATTCCGGAGAAGGACTTTGACGCTTTCATTCAGTTTCTGAAAAGAAAGGGTTTTCAGCTCGGCGTAAAAAGTCCCGCCAAATTCATGACATCGCATGATATTGATTTTGAGATTTTTGGAGACGACATGCAGTTTGTCGAGATCGAACTCGACCCCCATGAGACAGCCATAGCAGAGGCGGGCGCGATGATGTTTATGGAGTCGGGTATTCAGATGCAGACGATCTTCGGAGACGGAAGCGAGCAGTCCAACAGCATAATGGGCAAGATATTCGGCGCGGGCAAAAGGGTCCTGACCGGCGAGTCGCTCTTTATGACGGCCTTTACCAATGCCGGATCAGGCAAACAGCACGTTGCCTTCGGCGCGCCTTATCCCGGCAAGATAATCGCCATGGACCTCTCTGAGATAGGCGGTGAGCTTATCTGCCAGAAAGACGCCTTTCTCTGCGCCGCGAAGGGTGTCTCCGTAGGGATCGCTTTTCAGAAAAAGTTTGGTGTGGGCCTCTTTGGAGGTGAAGGTTTTATCCTCCAGAAATTGCAGGGGGACGGCTATGTCTTTGTGCATGCGGGCGGGACAATTGTCGAAAAAAGACTCGATCATTCCGAAACAATCAGGATCGACACAGGCTGCATCGCAGCCTTTCAGTCAGGCATGCATTACGACATCGAGTTTGTGGGAGGAATTAAAACCGCCCTCTTCGGCGGAGAGGGCCTCTTCTTCGCGAGCCTCACGGGACCCGGCACAATCTGGCTGCAGTCACTGCCGTTCAGCCGCCTGGCCGACCGCATCATAGCTTCCGCGCCCAGGACAGGCGGGCAGATGAAAGGAGAGGGGTCCGTGCTGGGCACAATCGGAAACATATTTAGCGGGGACAACAGGGTTTAACCCGCATTATGGACATAAACAATCCACTCCACGGGCCAACGCCCGCGGAGTGGAAATAACTACACATGTCTCGGTATCGGTCCCTTCATTTCCTCAAATTCATACTCGAACTTAGGAGGTTTTCTGCCGAAACAGGTGCCGAGAGTTTCAAAAAGCGTTATCTCTTCGATGTCCACTTCACGGCGTTTTATGGCTTCCTCCGTCGGCTGATATAATATTTTTGTACCCTCTACATTGACGACCGTATTGGCGAACTTGCCTTCCATTAAAAGGAGCACCGCGCCCGCGCCCGCCTTGTACCCGAAGCTGACGTCAAACGCCGAGGACTGCCCCGAACGCACAAGATGGCCGGGCGTAACCTCCCTGACCTCGGGTATAAGATAAACACCCGGGGCATACATGCCTGTCCTTTTCATGAATTTTTCGACATCAGGGTCATTCTTGAGCCTCTTTTCGAGCTGCTGTCTTACATACTTCCCCGCGCCGGCGAGCTTCTTATGCCCGAACGCATCAACTCCGGCGGATTCATCATAGAGCATCTCTCCGCCGGAGGTCTTAATCCCCTCGGAAACTACGATGATATAGGTTCCAGCCTTCACGTCGCTCCGTTCCACTCTCGCCATATAGGTGGTCTTCATATGTTCGTATACAACATCAAAATCCACAGGCACCTCGGGTATCAGAATGCAGTCCGCCTCGGCTCCGATACCCCCGCGGAAAGCGGTATGTCCGACATACCTTCCGAAAACTTCTATCACAAGAATCCGGTTGTGGCTCAGTCCCGTAGTCCTCAGGTCCCGCGTCATAACGGATATCCTGTTGATCGCCGAGTCGCCGCCCACACTGTAGGACTGAAGGTCAAGGTCCATTGTCTTCGGGACATGCACGCAAGGAATATTGCGGGACGCCAGGTCTACGACAACGCTTCCGGTATCATCGCCTCCGCTTATCACAAGACCGTCGATATTGAATTTATCGAGCCCACGTTTAATGCGTTCATATTTGTTGGGATCGTCTATTTTAGTAATCTTCACCCTGGAATGCCCGGCCTCGGACCCTGCGAGGGACGCCTCGATCTTGCTAACTCTTTCGGCATTCAGAAGCACAACGTCATCAAGATCGACAAGGTTATAAAGTCCGGCATATCCATTCGGGATAACGACGGATTCAACTCCTAATGAGTATGCCTTTCGGGAGATGCCCTTAATTACGGCATTGAGCCCGCCGCAGTCTCCGCCGCTTGTGATAACTCCGATTCTTTTAATGGATGCCATAAGAAAACCTCCTTAAGGTAATATATTAATTTATCCTGGTTAATTAAGCAGTCGTATCCCGGCCTGTTGAGTCTGCTGCCGGATCAGGCAAATTTCTCCCTGTTTTCCATCAACGCCTGGACCGGTCCGAGTCCATAAGGCGTCCCCTGTTCTATCGCCGAAAGAACAGTTCCGCCTCCCGTGAAAAAGTAATAATGCGCATCATCCAGGACCGAGAGGTAAAGACCGGGGCAGAGGTCCTTGAACTCCTGCAGCGTGTCCCCTCCACCGTACATCTTGAGCGCGGCACTGTTATGGTCGATTGTGCTGTCCAGCGCCGCGGACCCGGCCGAAAAATGAGGTGTAAGCCCCATGACGGCGTTCACAAATATCGTCTTTGCCTGGAAGATGCTTTCGTATACAAGACTGTCCTCAAATGATGCCGGGTCGATGTCCAATATATAGTTGTATGCATTGCCCCGCCTGAAGTCCTTTACGGATATCGTCCGGAACCGGCCTTCGAACCGGCCTTCGATGGAATCCGATTCGACAACATAGGGAAGCTCGATGATCTTCTGTTTTACCCTGTCTTTTTCTACAAGATCCCGCGCCAGACCGATATCGCTCTCTGTAACGCCTGCTATTTTTATTCCGTATTTGGCGCAGAGGTATGTATTATATATAACGCCGCCGAGTATCAATTTATCCACCTTCTCATAAAGCGCGTAGAGGGGCTTGATCTTGGTGTCATACTTCGAGCCTGCAACTACGGCAATAAACGGCCTCTTCGGATCGATAACCATGCCCAGGTTAATTATCTCCTGCTGCATAAGAAAGCCGGCGTAAGAAGGCAGGTGTTTTGTGATGTTAACGGTTGATGTATGAGACTGCCACGACCCAAACGCATCGTTGATGAATATGTCCGCAAGGCCGGCAAGCTGCAACGCGAATTTCCGCCTGTTTTCATCATCGGCATCCTCTCCCTGAAACCAGCGGGTGTTCGGCAGGTAAATCCCCCCTATTTTCCTTTCACGCAGGTCACGAATGGCCAGGTTGACAGACGTGTCGATCCCCGCGATCCCGGTCCCCGGCGCTATGGGGAATTCAGGGACATGAAATTTTATATGGAGTTTACGCTGAAGATACTCTACAACAGGCTTTACCGACTCTTCCATGCGGCAGGTGATTTCCCCTGTTTTAGTGTCCTTGGGCCTGCCTATATGGGTCATGAGTATAGGCCTTCCGCCCCTCTCAACTATGTTGTAAAGGGTGCCGAGAGTCCTGTCGATCCTGTAAGGGTCTCTTATCTGTCCGGCCTTGACTACGTTATGGTCGAACCGCACCAGTACGACCTTACCGTCGATAGGGGCATACTGTATTAATGGAAGTCTTGGATCCAGGCTGCTCATGCAATACCTCCCTCAGGTATTTCACAACTAAATTTTCAGACTTAATTTTATCACAAATCTCTATAATTTATGCACAATGTCTTTGTGATAATCCTGTATCGACCTGATACTTATTTTTTTCTTATTCAGCATCTCGATCGCATTGATAACAGCCTTGGCACCGTAGACTGTCGTCGTGTACGGAACTCTATACTGCAGGGCGCTCCGCCTGATCGAAAGCGAATCCTTCTGTGCCTGTGCTCCGCTGACGGTGTTTATAACAAAAGTTATCTCCCGGTTCTTGATTAAATCCACTATATGCGGTC
>JAJRYC010000035.1 GCA_024275975.1 Nitrospirota bacterium
ACACATCATGTGTTGAAGGAGCAGTAGCGGACAGTTGTGTAGCAGGAGACCCGACTGAAGATCCGGAGGTCACCTGTGACGACACACTGGACAACGACTGCGACGGATTAACCGATGCGGATGATCCGGACTGCGGTACAACCGATGATCACATGAAACAGCGGAGAAAAGGCTGGTCGAAAATGATGCTCAATACTTATTTCGATACCAGAAATGCCTAAAGAAGGCCAGGGGGCAGGCATACAGCCTGCCCCCTATTATATTAAATAAGAAACAAAAACCAGGTCTCCGGGTTCGACTGATATGACAGATAAAAAAACAGAATTTGTCATTCAATTCCGCTCGATTTTACCAGAAGTGTCCACATTCAATTAATTCTTTTATGTATAATATCATCTATACATCTTTATAAATCCAACCCTCGTATTATTTCGGTTTTTCTATGGGAGACAGGCCTGACGGTATTTTTTGTGTCAAGCGGATGCCGGGTGTCGACACAGGCTTTCATCACGGATAGGTGATTTTTTCGATATTCAGTTTTTATGCAGCTTGCTTTTTAAAATCAGACGCTTATATATTTTGATGGATACCCAGGGGAAAGCAAGGATTTTTGGTTGTGATTAATTATCACTAAGGGTAATATAAATGTACTAATATTCGAGGAGGTTTGTGTATGGTAGTAGGCAGACCACTGCTGACGGTTGAGCAGATACAGGAAAAAAACAGAGAGCTTGCAGACAGGATTTCAGCGGATTTTAAAGGAAAAAATCTGCTGGCGGTTGGACTTCTTAAGGGAGCGTTTATATTTTTCAGCGATATTGTAAGACTTATAAAGATACCGTTGGTTGTGGATTTTCTGGTTGCCTCAAGCTACCTCAAGTCTGATTCTTCGGGAGAGGTAAAAATTTATTATGATATAAGGGAAGACGTTACGGATAAGGATGTACTTCTCATCGAAGATATCGTAGATACAGGTGTTACCCTTAACTATTTAAGGGAAAGGATACTCATGAGATGCCCCAAAAGTCTCAGGATATGCACTTTTCTGGATAAAAAAGAGCGAAGGCAGGTTGATGTGCCGCTGGATTATGTCGGGTTTGAGATTCCAAATGAGTTTGTTGTTGGTTACGGGCTTGATTATGATAATAAGTTCAGAAATCTCCCATACATATCCGTCTTTAAAAAAAGTACCTAGTTTTCAGGAGATACCAGAAATGTATGAATTGTCTATAGAAATAAGTTTTGCAGCGGCGCACCAGTTAAGAGGCTTTAAAGGAAAATGTGAAAACATGCATGGACATAACTGGAGGGCGCAGGTAAATGTAACTGCGGAGAGATTAAACGAGATAGATTTAGCGCTTGACTTTCATGAATTAAAAAAAATAGCCGGTGAAATAATATTGCCGCTTGATCATGCATATCTTAATGATATATTCCCGTTTACCGAAAAAAATCCTTCTTCCGAAAATATTGCGAAATGGATATATGATTCCCTGAAAAAAAGGATAAATGACGGGAACCTCAGGGTTTCGGCTGTGACTGTCTGGGAATCCGATACATCATCCGCGTCCTATTATGAAGATTGATCTGGATTTTGCTGAAGATGTTATCTCGAAAGCGCTGAAGAGGGGCGCTGATCAGGCCGAAGTATTTATCAGGTCATCTAAAACATTGTCTGTGGAGATCAAAAAACAGGCACCTAATTCTTTTACATCTTCTTCCAGCTTTGGCTATTCGCTGCGGATTATCAGGAACGGCCGTCCCGGTTTTTCTTATTCCACGGACATGAACGACAGGGAATTCGTGGTCGAAAACGCTGTTGGGGCCGCAAATTATTCGGATGAGGATATTTGTATCGATCTGCCGGAAGCATCGGGCATGGCGCAGGTTGAAGTGTTCGATCCGATGTTGGACAGCATAAAAGAAGAGGATGCCGTCGCAAGCGTGATGCTTCTCGAAAGGTCTGCTTACGAAGAAGATAAAAGAATCAGGAAGGTGAGAAAGGCGGTCGGTACATTTACATCATCAGGAACGGCCGTCATGAATTCCAGGTCTGTTAAAGCAGGTTATTTATCAACCTCCTGTTCCGCGCAGATTGTTGCAATCGCCGAACAGGGAGATGAAAGCCGGATGGGAGTGGATTTCGATAGCGGAAGATTTTTTGGAGACGTCTCTTTTGAAGAGACAGGTAGAAATGCCGCAAGACGCGCTACCTGTTTGCTGGGAGCCCGAAAGATCGAAAGCTCAAAGGCTGATATTATACTTGACAACCTGGTAACAGTGGATTTTCTCGGAATATTCGCGTGTTCCCTTTCTTCCGATGCCCTGCAGAAAGGCAGGTCCCTGCTGAAGGACAGACTGGATAAAAGGGTCATAAGTTCGAAAATAAACATATTGGATACCGGACTTCTGCCGGGAAAGATGGGGAGCAGGCCTGTTGATGATGAAGGCGTGGCCGTAAAAGAAAAAACCCTGATAAGAGAAGGAGTGCTCCGGACGTATCTGTATAATACCTATACCGCGAAAAAAGGCTCTGCCGTTTCGACAGGTAATGCTGTCAGGGGCGGTTTTTCGTCATTGCCCTCGGTCGGCATAACCAATCTTTTTCTGGAGGCCGCCCGAGGATCGGACATTATCCCGAAAAATAAGATGTTCAGCCTGATAAAAAGAGGATTGTATATTGTCAATGCCATGGGCGTACACAGCGCTAATCCGATATCAGGAGAATTTTCAATCGGAGTGACCGGCCTCTGGATCGAAAATGGAGAGGTGAAATTTCCTGTTAAAGAGGCGGTCATATCAGGAACTATTCTCGAGTTTTTCGATAGGGTCGAAGCCATTGGAGATGACTTCAGGTTTTATGGTAACATAGGTGCACCGAGCCTTATAATATCCGACATGGATATCAGCGCCTGAAAGCATATCGCAATAAATAAAATAGATTGGAGATTACCGATGCAGGCAGCAATGTATTATGGCAGTAATGATATCAGGATTGAGGAGCTGCCCGTGCCTGAAGTCGGCAAAGGGGAAATACTTATACGTATAATGGCGAGCGGCATATGCGGAAGCGATGTAATGCACTGGTACCGGGCCGGAAAAACGCCGCTCGTGCTTGGGCATGAAATAGCGGGCGAGGTGGTTGCCGTTGGGGAAGGTGTTAATGCCTGCAAGGTAGGCGACCGGGTTTCCGCCTCCCATCACGTGCCCTGTAACACATGCCATTATTGCCTGAAAGACCACCACACTGTCTGTGATACTTTAAGGAAGACGAAGTTTGATCCCGGGGGGTTTGCGGAGTACGTGAGGCTTCCTTCCATAAACGTGGACAGGGGGCTCTATCTTCTTCCCGATGAATTGTCTTTTGAAGAAGCGACATTCATAGAACCCCTGGCCTGTGTGTATCGCGGTCAGAGGATCGCAAAAACAGCGCTTGGCGTCAGCATGCTTGTAATAGGCAGCGGCATATCAGGCCTGTTGCACATTCAGCTTGCGCGGGCCCTCGGTGCCTCTCTGATAGTTGCTGCGGATATTACTCCATACAGGCTTGAGGCCGCGAAGAGATTTGGCGCTGATGAGGTCATCGACGCAAGGGGTGATCTGCCCGAATTGTTCAGAAAGATGAATAAAAACAGGCTTGCTGATATAGTGGTGCTTACTACCGGCGCTGAAAATGCCGTGGACCAGGCATTCCGTTCTGTTGACAGGGGAGGAACCATCCTGTTTTTCGCCCCGTCCAGGGCCGATACAAAAATCCCGATGCCGCTAAACGACCTTTTCTGGCGCAACGAGATAACACTGACATCCTCATATGCCGCAAACTATAAAGAGCATATGATGGAGATGGAGCTTATCCGGCAGAAGAGGGTCAATGTCACTGATATGATAACTCACAGCCTGCCTTTATCAGAAATACAGAAGGGTTTTACGCTTGTAGAGGAGGCAAGGGAATCTCTGAAAGTTGTAATCAGGCTGCATGAATGAGTAACGAAACGTAAGGATAATGAATTTCGCTTGAAGAGCGGACCGGGGTATTTTTAGCCGGTAGATCAAAGGTCCTGAAACTTGTGACGGGGCTTTTGATAAATCTAGGAAATCAGGAGGACTTATATTATGGATTGGGGATTAAAGAATCGTCTGTCACGGATAATCAGACCGGATGGCAGGACCGTTATGCTTGCTGTTGACCATGGATATTTCCTGGGGCCGACAACAGGCCTTGAAGATGCGAAAAAGACAATCAAACCGCTTCTGCCGTATGCGGATGCGCTGATGCCGACACGAGGGATTCTGCGTACATCGGTGGATACCGCAACTGATACACCCATTGTTCTCAGGGTCTCTGGAGGCAACAGTATTCTGGGCGAGCTGTCGGATGAAGGGTTAACCGTGGCCATGGACGATGCAGTAAGGCTGAATGTGTCCGCTGTCGCCATATCAATATACGTAGGCGCGCCCAACCAGAAACAGACGCTGCTGAATCTGGCGAAGTTGATCGACGAGGGCGAGCGCTACGGCATCCCCGTCCTTGCGGTTACCGCCGTGGGTAAGGATATGGTGCGGGATGCCAGATATCTTTCTTTATGCTGTCGCATGGCCGCTGAAATTGGCGCACATATTGTGAAGACATATTATTGCGAAGGCTTTGAGAAGCTTGTAAAGTCCTGTCCTGTTCCACTGGTTATGGCGGGCGGCAAGAAATTGCCTGAGCTTGACGCGCTTGAGCTTACATACAATGCCATAAAACGCGGCGCTGCGGGTGTTGATATGGGAAGGAATATCTTCCAATCCGATAATCCTGCTGCAATGATACAGGCCGTAAATGCGGTGGTCCACGATAATTTTACTCCCAAAAAGGCCTATGAATTGTATGCCGACCTTAAAGCGGCTAAAAAGAAGAAGAAATAAACAGAATTCATCTGGTCTGTTTATAGTCTGAATATTGCATAAAGAGCCGGCGGTCATCGCCGGCTCTTTTAATAAGCTCCGGAGCCAGGTAATCACGGCCTGAAATATAGAGAACCAGGAAGAATTGGCCATATTAAAGGCTTACAGCCCGCGCAGGGACCTTGTCCTGCTTCCTTCCCGCAGCCCGTTTTTTAAGGATTATTTGATAAGCAATAAAATTTACTTATCGACCTATAGATAAATTTTTAGGTAACCTCTTATTTCTAAATATAAAATGACTTGACAAACATTTTCTCTATATGATAAAGTTTTTTACGTTTTCAAAAAAAAATTCATCAAGGGGAAAAGATGTTAGATATACACTTTAAGTGGTTTTTACTCTTGGTTGTAAACTTCCTGGGATTAATTTATCTTCTTAATATTCTTCTTTTTAAGCCGCTCCTGAATATCTTCAGGGAACGGGAAGACACCATAAAGGGTTCACTCGATGCCGCGGAAAAGATGAACGCCCGAAAAGAAGAGGGCATAGCGACGATGAACAGGGAGATTGTGAATGCAAGGGCCAAGGCGAAAGAAGTATTCGAAACAATGAGGGATGAGGGCATGGAGATTCAGAAAGCGCTGCTTACCGAAACGGAAGCCACCGCGTCCGCCATGATTCAGAAGGGAAGGGAAGACCTCAGGGCTGAAGTTGAAAAGGCGAAACAGGTGTTGAGGTCCGATGTCGAAAAATTCTCGGATGAAATTGTCAGAAAGCTGGTGCGGGTATGATGAAGAAAATTCAGGATCCAGGTCTTAAAAACGCGGTCTCCGGGAAAAAGAAAAGTTCCATAACCGGATTAATTCTGTTTGTATGCTGCGTATTATCTGTTTCCGTTGCCGCCGCGAGCGGTGGCAACGACGAGGCGCAACGCTCGATTTTCGAGATTTACTTATGGCCGGTCATAAATTTCTCCGTGCTTGTTGCATTGCTGTTGCTGTTACTCAAGAAAATGGATATGAAGGGGTATTTTCAAAAGAGAACGGAACTTATAGAGCAGACACTCAGAGAGGCGCGCGAGGCAAAAGAGCTTGCGAAGAAAGCGTTCGATGAAGTAGAGGAGAGGCTCAAGTTAAAGGATTCGGAGATCGAGAATATTATCGCATCCGCAAAACTTTCCGGCGAAAAAGAAAAGGAACGGTTGATAAAGGAAGGCGATAAACTGAAGGCCAATATCCTCAACCAGGCGAAGGCTAACATAGATTTTGAGGTCAAGAATGCAAGGGCCGTCATCAAGGCGGAGGCCGTCGAGATAGCCATGGAGCTTGCCGAGAAGAAACTTAAGGAAAAACTGACGAAAGAAGAACAGTTGAAACTGCTTGAGGAATCATTGACCAGGATAGAGGGAAAAAATTGAAACCAGTAAAAGAGATAAAAAAATACGCCAAGATTTTTATCAATGTAGTGGACATCGAAGAGATTCCGAAGGCATTGTATGAACTAAGTCTGGTAGAAGACCTGATATCAAAAAACAGGGAGTTTGAGAGCCTGCTTGTAAATCCCGGATTTTCGAAAAAGGACAGGGAGGAAGTATTAAAGCTGGTGGCTGAAAAACTTGCTTTATCCGAGAAGATGCTGAAATTTATCATGTATCTGGCCGAGATCAGGGTTGTAGTCGCACTGTCCGGGATAATAAAGATCGCCTCCGCAATTTATCTTGAAAAGAAAAAGCGAGCCAAGGCACTTGTTCTGACACCCGTGGAGCTGAGCAAAAGCCATGAAGAGAGACTTAAGGCTGCCCTGAAACAATTAATAGAAAAAGATGTTGATATCGAAATCGTGCTCGACCCTTCCCTTCTGGGTGGTGTTCTTGTGAAAGTGGGAAGCACAATGTATGACAGCAGTATAAAAGGCCAAATGAGGCTTTTAAAAGAAGAGCTTATAAAGGGGTGATTGTATGGAGATAAAAGTTGAGGAGATCAGTGAGCTTTTAAGGAAACAGATAAGTGATTTCGAGAAAAAGGTTGATGTCAGCGAAATCGGATCTGTTATCTCTGTTGGTGACGGTATAGCGAGAGTTTATGGCCTTGAGAAGTGCATGGCGGCGGAGCTGCTTGAATTCCCGAATGGTGTAATGGGCATGGCCCTGAACCTTGAAGAAGACATGGTCGGAGCTGTTCTCTTCGGTGAAGATTCGCTTGTCCGTGAAGGCGACATTGTAAAACGGACCGGAAGAATTATGTCCGTGCCTGTGGGCGAAGCCTTGAAGGGCAGGGTTGTAAATGCGATAGGACAGCCTATTGACGGCAAAGGCCCGATCGAATCGAATGAGTTGAGGATCGTTGATATGATTGCGCCTGGTATAGTTGACCGGCAACCCGTGGGTGAGCCGATGCAGACAGGTCTCAAATCGATAGACGCCATGATCCCGGTAGGAAGAGGACAGAGAGAACTTATAATCGGCGATCGTCAGACAGGAAAGTCCGCAATCGGCATTGATGCTATCATTAACCAGAAGGGCGGCGACGTAACCTGTATATACGTGGCTGTCGGGCAGAAAAGGTCTAATGTCGCGCGTGTCGTCAAGATACTCGAAGAGAACGGAGCGCTTGAACATACAATTGTCGTCTCGGCAACGGCCAGTGAGCCGGCGCCGCTTCAGTATATCGCACCATATACCGGCTGCGCGATCGGAGAATATTTCAGGGATAATGGAAAACACGCGCTTATAATATATGATGATCTGAGCAAGCAGGCGACAGCCTACAGACAGCTTTCGCTCCTGCTGAGACGCCCTCCGGGACGAGAGGCATTCCCCGGCGATGTCTTCTATCTTCATTCCAGGCTTCTTGAAAGGGCTGCAAAACTTTCAGATGAACTCGGCGGCGGGTCTTTAACCGCCCTGCCTATTATCGAAACACAGGCCGGTGACGTCTCGGGGTACATCCCGACAAACGTTATATCTATTACAGACGGTCAGATATATCTTGAACCGGAGCTCTTTTACGCCGGCGTCAGACCTGCCGTTAACGTCGGTCTCTCGGTCAGTCGAGTTGGTGGTGCCGCGCAGACCAAGGCTATGAAACAGGTTGCCGGAACTCTGAGGCTTGACCTGGCGCAGTTCAGGGAGCTTGCCGCATTCGCCCAGTTTGGAAGCGATCTGGACAAGTCGACTCTGGCGCAGATAGAGAGAGGAAAGAGAATGGTTGAACTTCTCAAGCAGGGTCAGTTCATGCCGCTTTCCATGGAGGAACAGGTTGTGATTCTCTTTGCTGGAACACAGGGTTATATTGATGATATTCCGGTAGAATCAATACAGAAATTCGAGGAAGAATTTCTCCGGTATATCAGGGACCAGAAAGCGGACATAATATCTGAACTTGCGGACAAAAAGGCGCTGGATGATGACCTCAAGGCTAAACTCATAAACGCGGTGGAAGACTTCAAGAAGGGATTTCAATCCTGACAGCCCGGGTTTGATAACATATATAAGGTATTAACACAGGTCATATAAAGGATTAGAATGGCAACATTAAGAGATATTCAGAGAAGAATAAAGGCGGTACACAATACCAGCAAGATAACAAAGGCCATGAAGATGGTGTCTGCTGCCAAATTCAGAAAAGCGCAGCAGAGAATGTTCGAGTTGAGGCCATATTCTGAAAGGATGAACGCCGTACTGTCAAGCCTTGCGAGCGGCGTGGAAAGTGAAATCCATCCGCTGCTGGCCGTCCGGCAGAGAAGGAAAATCGGGATTCTCCTTGTGACTAGCGACAGAGGACTTTGCGGTGCTTTTAACACAAACATTATCAGGGCCTGCTCCAATCATATGGCGGAACTTGAAAACGAAGGATTCAGTGTCAGTGTCAGTACGGTTGGCAAGAAGGCCAGAGATTTCTACAAAAGGAGAAATGTCAATCTGCGGAATATCTGGACGGGCATTTCCGGCAAGCTATCTTATCCCAAGGTCACGGAAATAGCCGAGAATATGATAGAGAGCTATATAAGTGAGGAAGTAGATGAAATAATATTGATATATAATGAGTTCAAGTCGGTTGTTGCGCAGAAGATTGTGATCACAAGACTGGTGCCATTGTCTCCCATTGAGTCGGCCGGAGATGTACTCCCGGTGTTCAACTTCATATACGAGCCTTCAAGGGAAGCGATATTCGGCAGGCTGCTTCCCAAAAACATAGAGATTCAGATATACAGGGCGTTGATCGAATCACAGGCCTCTGAAGAGGCGGCCAGAATGTCCGCTATGGAGAACGCTACACAGGCCGCCAATGACATGATACAAAGTCTCACTCTCCAGTATAACAAGGCAAGGCAGGCCTCGATTACCAAGGAGCTTATGGATATCGTCGGCGGTGTCGAGGCGTTGAAGGGTTAATATATACAATGAATATAAAATTGAAAATAGATACGGGGGTATTAGTATGAATACTGGCAAAGTTTCACAGGTTATCGGAGCGGTTGTTGATGTTGAGTTTGAGGATGAACTGCCTCAAATCCTTAATGCAATACTGATTGACGAGAAGGCTGACCCTGATAAGGGGACGCCCGCGATCAAAATCACGCTTGAAGTTGCGGCGCATCTGGGGGATAACCAGGTGAGGACGGTTGCGATGTCCGCGACCGACGGACTTGTCAGGGGTACGTCGGTAGTTGATACCGGAGAGCCTATAACAGTGCCCGTTGGCGAGGGGGTGCTCGGCAGGATACTTAATGTTATCGGTGAGGGCATCGATAAGCTTGGTCCTGTGAACGCTACGCAGAGACTGCCGATCCACAGGCCGGCGCCTGAATTTGTCGAGCAGGAACCTGTAACACAGGTTTTTGAGACGGGCGTCAAGGTTTTTGACCTGTTGGTACCGTTTGTCAGGGGTGGCAAAATGGGAATGTTCGGCGGCGCGGGTGTTGGTAAGACGGTTGTTATTATGGAGATGATCCATAATATAGCCATGAAACATGGAGGTGTTTCCGTGTTCGCCGGCGTTGGAGAGAGGACAAGAGAAGGAAATGACCTCTATCGCGAAATGAAGGAGTCCGGTGTTCTCGAAAAGGTCGCTATGGTCTACGGCCAGATGAATGAACCCCCCGGCGCGCGCGCAAGGGTTGCTCTGACGGCGCTGACCTGTGCCGAGTACTTCAGGGACGAAGGCCAGGACGTTCTAATATTTATTGATAATATATTCAGATATACACTTGCAGGTTCCGAGCTGTCGGCATTGTTGGGCAGAATGCCCTCCGCAGTCGGCTACCAGCCGACGCTGGGAACGGATATGGGTATATTGCAGGAGAGGATTACGACCACCAAAAAGGGCGCCGTCACCTCGATGCAGGCCATATATGTGCCTGCCGATGACCTTACGGACCCTGCGGTTGCGACCGCCTTTACCCATCTGGACGGAACGGTTGTTCTTGCGCGTCAGATCGCTGAACTCGGTATTTATCCTGCTGTCGACCCGCTTGATTCAACATCGAGAATCCTTGACCCTGCAGTTATCGGAGAGGACCATTATGCTATTGCGCGAAGCGTACAGAAGATACTCCAGAGATATAAGGAACTACAGGATATTATAGCGATTCTCGGAATGGAGGAGCTTTCGGAGGAAGACAAACTGAGTGTGTCCCGCGCCAGAAAAATACAGAGGTTCCTCAGCCAACCTTTCCATGTCGCCGAGGTGTTTACAGGAACACCAGGGAAATACGTCAAAGTTGAGGACACCATCAAAGGATTTAATTCGATAGTTGACGGAAAATATGACGATATGCCCGAGCAGGCATTCTACATGGTCGGTGGTATTGAAGAAGTCGAGGAAAAAGGTAGAAAACTCGGCTGGGCCGGAGGGGCGTAATGGCTGAAGGCAGGCTTCTACTTGAGATAGTCACCCCGTACGGGCTGGTTTTCAGCGATGATGTTGATGAAGTCACTGCAACAGGCAGCGAGGGAGAATTCGGTATTCTGCCGGGTCATGTGCCATTTGTCACGACCCTGAATATAGGAATGCTTGTATGCAGGAGCGGCAGTGACACCAAGAACTTTTTTGTTAGTTGGGGATATGCCGAGGTCGGACCTGACAAGATTCAGGTTCTTGCCGATAGCGCCGAAAGATCCAGAGATATAGATGTTCAGAGGGCCAGGGAAGCGATGAAGAGGGCCGAAGAGAGGCTGAAGAAAGCTGAAGAGATAGATTTTAGAAGGGCGGAAACAGCTCTTGAAAGGGCGGTGACCAGGATTCAGGTTTCCGAGGCGAAGAAAACAAAGTAAGTGGCATGAAAGTTACAGCCTTATAGAAGCTGCGTGTAAAAAATGGGGTATTTGCGTGCCATTCCGGCATGTACATTCTCCATGCAATTCCCTTAAGAAGCCGATAATCGCCCGGGTCCTACGGACTCCAGTTTCTCGACTAATTTCATGATTAGCATATTTGATAACGCCATTCCTTTTCTTGTTATCCTGATGTAACCCCTGTTGATTTCCATAAGACCTTCATCTATTAATTCTCCGCAGTTGCCGGCCAGATCGATCCCGTTTCTTTCTGATTCGACTATGCTGAGACCTTCGGATTTTCTCAGCCCGAGGAAGATGAATTCCCTGACTCTGTCTTCATCCGTTAGTCTGATTGATGATGCTTCGGGTGATATCCCGTTTTCAAGATTTTTGATATATAAATCAATGTCACTGGTGTTTTCCGACCGGACGCCGCCGACAAAAGAATGCGCTCCCGCGCCCACACCGTAATATTCACCCCTGTTCCAGTAGTTGAGATTGTGCCTGCTTTCGAATCCCGGCAGCGCGAAGTTGGAAGTCTCATAGTGAATGAAGCTGCTCAAACCGAGATGATCGATGGCGTGATCGTACATTTCCAAAATGATATCTTCATCCGGCAGCACAAGTCCGCCTGATTTTATGAGAGGGAATAGTCCGGTGCCTTTCTCAGGAGTAAGCTCGTAGGTTGATATATGACATGGGGACAATGCGACCGCCCTGGAGATGGTCTGCCTCCAGCTCTCGACTGTCTGCCCGGGGATTCCATACAGGAGATCGACAGAGAAGTTTATTAGTCCGGCCGCTTTTACTGATTCGACAGTCCAGAGGGCATCGCTCGATGAATGAATCCTTCCGAGAGTTTTTAGCTCATTATCGTTAAAAGACTGTATGCCTATACTCAGCCTGTTTACGCCAAGGGAAAGCATGGTGTCTATTGTCTGTCTGTTGATCGCGCCTGGATTGGCCTCGACGGTGATTTCAACAGACGGAGAAAATTCAAAACTGGTCTTCATGCTTTTTTGTAATTGATCGAAATTTTCACCGGAAAGGAGGGAAGGGGTTCCTCCTCCTATATATACTGCTTCCAATTTTGTTGCGGTATCTTTTTTGGTTTGCAGTTCCCGGCATAAGGCCTGTATATATCTTTCAGCTCTTGTCGCATCATATGGCTCCGACAGGAAATCGCAGTATATGCATTTTCGTATGCAGAAAGGGATGTGTATATAAAGAAAATCAACCATAACTTTACGTAAAAGTGGATGTTAATACTATTTATGACGATAAAGGGAAATTATTATACAATTACAGACTTTTTGAAACCCTGTATGTTAGAATTTGATTATGGCAGAAGAAACCGGAATTGTAAAGAGCATACAGGGCGCTATCGCAAAAGTCAGTGTTCCCAAGAAAAGCGCTTGCGAAGGATGTACACTGGGGACATGCAAGCCTGATGATAAAGCCATGGAAATAGAAGCATTCAACCGGGCGGGCGCTGAGGTGGGGCAGAAGGTCAGGGTGACCATGAATGCATATACATACACAAAGGGGGCGCTCTTCATCTATGGGCTGCCGGCGATTGCCCTGGTTATAGGGGCGGTGCTGGGCAGGGAAGTGATCAGCGGTTTTTTCCCGGCCACGGATTCTGATATTCTTTCGGCAGTTTGTGGATTCAGTTTTTTTGGCCTGTCATTCCTGATAATCAGGATCTGGGCTGGCAGTGTGGACAAAAGGCCTGAGACAAAACCCGTTATTGAAGAGATAATTAAGCATTAGCGCAGGGTTTTTACGCCAGACCTTTCCGTAGACATCTATTTTAATTATATGGGGGACTTACATGGCAAATTTTGAGGTTTCAAAAATCAGAAATGTTGCAGTAATAGCTCATGGAGGAGCTGGAAAGACCTCCCTTGTAGAGGCGATGCTGTTTGATTCAGGAATGACGGACCGGCTGGGGAATGTCCTCGACGGCACTACAACCACGGATTATGAGCCTGAAGAGATCGACAGGAAGATCACTATTACGTCATCACCGGCTTTTTGTGACCGGGACGGGCATAGAATTAATCTTATAGATACCCCCGGATTTATCAATTTTCTCGAGGATACGAAGGCTTGTCTGAGGGTTGTTGACGGCGCTGTTGTAATCGCGAGCGCGATTTCAGGCGTGAAGGCGGAGACGGTGAAAGTCTGGAACTATGCCTGTGAATATGAGATTCCCAGGATAGTCTTTGTCAACAAGATGGACAAGGACCAGGCAAATTTCGAGATGGCGCTGGACGGCCTTGAAAAAACTTTTGAAACAGAAGCGATTCCCCTTCAGATTCCAGTCGGCGCCGGCGGCAGTTTCTCCGGGGTTATAGATATTGTAAAAATGAAGGCATACATGTCAGGCAGTGGGTCCGAAGGGACTGAAATACCCGGTGAGCTCAGGGCGGAGGCGGATGAATACAGGAAAAAGCTTATCGAGAAGATAGCGGAATCCGACGACGCCCTTCTGGAGAAGTATCTGGAAGGGGGAGAGCTTACGGATGAAGAGATTGAAAAGGGAATAAAGGAAGGCTCTCTTACAAGAAAATTCATACCCGTTACATGTGGATCAGCGCTGAAGAATATCGGGATCCGGAACCTGATTGATTCAATACTCCTCTGTCTGCCCTCGCCTCTGGAGATGGCGACGATATCGCCCATAATTGGTGCAAATCCCAGGGACCACTCGAAAATCGAGAGAAAACCTGCTGATAACGAACCGACGGCGGCCTTCGTGTTCAAGACAATCGCGGACCCTTACGCTGGAAAGCTTTCATTGTTCAGGGTATATTCCGGAACAATGAAGGCGGATTCAAATATATATAACGCTACTCAGGACTCTAAAGAGCGCATCGGGCAGTTGTTCTACCTCCAGGGCAAAAGACAGGTCCCGGTGCAATCTCTCGGCACTGGGGAGATTGGAGGCGTGGCGAAACTTAAAGTGACCAGCACGGGAGATACAATTGCCGATGAGGCCAATCCCGTAGTTTTCGAGAAGGTCAAGTTTGCGCCGCCGATAATATCATACGCGATAGCGCCCAGGAACAAAGGTGATGAAGAGAAGGTCAGCGTAAGTCTCCATAGGGTTCTGGAGGAAGACCCGTCGCTGAAGTTCAGCAGGAAGGAAGAGACAAAGGAGATGATTATATCGGGCATGGGCCAGGTGCACATAGAAGTCGCGCTTGAACGTTTAAAGAGAAGATTTGGCGTAGAGATAGATATGAAGACGCCAAAGATACCATATAGGGAGTCTATAAAGACTTCGACAAAGATACATAGTAAATACAAGAAACAGTCCGGCGGCAAGGGACAGTACGGAGACTGTCATATAAAGGTGGAACCGTTGCCGAGAGGCGGGGGTTTTGAGTTTGTCGACAAGATTGTCGGCGGTGTCATCCCGAGGCAGTATATACCGGCCGTCGAAAAGGGGATCATTGAGGCCATGCATGAGGGTGTGATAGCCGGTTATCCGATCGTTGATCTGCGTGTTACGCTTTTTGACGGTTCATATCATTCTGTTGATTCATCCGAGATGGCCTTTAAAATAGCGGGTTCAATGGCGATAAAAAAGGCGGTCAACGAGGCGAAGCCCGCCCTTCTCGAGCCTGTAATGAAGGCCGAGGTGATTACTCCGGATGAGACTCTTGGCGCGGTAATAGGAGATCTGAACTCCAGGCGGGGCAAGGTACAGGGTGTGGAGCCGCAGGCCGGTGGCAATCAGAAGATAGGAGCGTTGGTGCCTATGTCGGAGCTGCTCACCTACGCGAATCAACTCCACAGCCTTACATCGGGAAGGGGGATATATTCCATGGAGTTTTCTCATTATGAAGAGGTCCCGGCGCATCTCGTCCAGAAGATAATCGACGAATGCCGGGCCGGTAAAAGTGAAAAGAGCGCGTAATAAATTATTCCTGATACAGGTGGTGTGCCTTGTCTTCCTTCTTATGCCTGTGGAGTCTTCTTTTCCGTTGCTGTCCATCCGCTGGGCCGCTGCATCCGGGGCATAAGCCGGACCCCGGAACCAGCCGGAAATTTCCGGTCCGGTTTCTATCGTTGACCTGAAAGACAACCTGTTGAGTGTTGATTTGGTTAACGCCGATTTTCGAGGTATTATGGATTTGATTGAACGGAAGGCCGGCACGAAGATCAGGATTGACGGTGATGTTTCCGGCGGCAGGCTGACCACACGATTTTATAATCTGGAGCTGGACAGGGGAATATCGAGACTGCTGGCCCAGATAAGGGAAAATAATTTTATAATTCATTTTAACGCCAAAGGGATAGTGGATAAAGTGGAGGTTTACGATATAAGTCCGGTTAGTCCGGGAATTTCCGGTGGGCGCGGGTCGGTGGCGACACGGTCGCGGAGGGCGCGTTATCGTCCCCCCACGGCCCGATCCTCCGGGATTAACAGCAGTCCGAAACCCGGAAGGATGCCGGTTACCAATAGAAGGCTGCGGCAGGCGGCCAGGACTCAACCCAGGATGAATATAATGGATGACCTGAAAATGCCACCCGGCATGTCTTTAGGTAAAGTTCCCGGTTATGATATGCCATGAAAAAGCTGCTATTATTGTATGCATAAAGCTGATTTATTCATGCGGTATATTGAATTCCAGGCGTCTTTTTAGCTATCATAACACGCATGAAGGCATTGATATTAAGCGGTGGCAAAGGCAAGCGCCTCAGACCACTCACATATTCCGGAGCAAAACAGCTCGTCCCGGTTGCGAACAGGCCCATCCTTTTTTATTGTATCGATAATATCATTCATGCCGGCATTAAAAATATAGGAATAATAATCTCTCCTGAAACCGGACCGGAAATACAGGAAGCAGTCGGTGACGGAAAAAAGTGGAATGCCAGGATAAAATATATTCTGCAGGAGACTCCGGAGGGACTTGCCCACGCGGTAAAAGCGGCGAGGAAATTTCTTGCCGGTTCTTCATTTGTTATGTACCTGGGCGACAACCTGATCGGGACGGGAATAAAAACGTTTACAGGACATTTTAAAAGGCAGAAAACCGATGCGCTCGTCCTGCTTAAAAGCGTTGAAGATCCCAGGCAGTTTGGTGTTGCCGAGGTTTCATCCGACGGCAGTATCATCAGACTTATCGAAAAACCGGAGTCCCCGCCCTCAGACCTGGCACTGATAGGTATTTATATGTTTTCGTCAAAGATACATGACGCGATAGACAGAATCAGTCCATCAAAACGCGGCGAGCTGGAGATAACCGACGCCATACAGGAACTGATTTATATGGGCGGGCATGTGAAGAGTTTTCTGCTGGAGACGTGGTGGCTTGATACAGGCAAAAAAGACGACCTTCTTACCGCCAATGCCACTGTGCTAGATGAATGGGGAAAGAAAAGCGTTGAAGGTGCTGTCGACAAAGCAAGCAGGATTCTCGGTCGCGTAACGCTCGGCAAGAATTCACTCATCCATGAGTGTGTTGTGAGAGGCCCTGTTGTTATCGGCGAAAATACTGTTATAAAAAATTCCTTCATCGGCCCGCATACGAGCATCGGCGATGATGTGAGGGTCATAAACTCTTCCGTTGAATATTCGGTTATTATGAACGGGAGTGAAGTGCTTGACATTGAGAGGATAGAAGAGAGTCTTATCGGCAGAAGGGTGAGGATTTTTAGGAACTCCCGGCACAAGGCCCTGAGGCTTATGCTCGCTGATGATTCAGTAATAGAGGTGTAAATATCTTGCAAGACGTTATAATCATGGAAGTTGATATATACAGGGATGAAAGGGGCTGGCTTGCAGAGATATTCAGGGAAGACCAGTCTGATTTCCGGCCCGCGATGTCATACCTTTCGGTGACAAAGCCGGGCGTTACAAGAGGGCCGCATGAACATGTGGAGCAGTCGGATTACTTCTGCTTCATCGGAAACTTCATGGTCTATCTGTGGGATAACAGGAAGGGTTCGGACACATATAAAGAGAAAAAAATTATAGACACGAAAGGCAAGCCTTATATTGTTATTGTTCCTCCAGGGGTTGTTCACGCGTATAAGAATACCGGTCTGGAAGATGCAATCGTCATTAACATGCCCGACAGGCTTTACAAGGGGAAGGGCAAAGCTTATCCGGTTGACGAGAACAGGCATGAAGATGACGCCGACTCGCCTTTCAGGCTGGAAGAATGAAGCTTCTTGTTACCGGCGGCGCGGGTTTTATCGGCTCAAACTTCATACGCCATATGATTTCAACATATCCCGGGTATAAGATCATTAATCTCGATATGCTCACATATGCGGGAAACCTTGAAAACCTGACGGATATCGAGAACACGCCCAACTACAGCTTCATAAAGGGAGATATATGCGACAGGCAGTTGATTGATGATATTGAATTCGATGCAATTATCAACTTTGCCGCCGAGAGTCATGTCGACAGGAGCATCATCGATTCCTATCCATTTCTCCGGACCAATGTGACCGGGACCCAGAATCTGCTCGAGGCTGCAAGAAAAAGGGGATGCAGAATTCTGCATGTCTCGACCGATGAGGTTTACGGCTCTACGGAAGAGGGCTTGTTTACCGAGGAATCACATCTCAGGCCGAACAGCCCGTATGCGGCAAGCAAGGCGTCGTCGGACCTGCTTGCCAGGGCCTATTATGAGACCTACATGCTGGATGTAATAGTCACCAGGTGTTCGAATAACTATGGCCCTTACCAGTTCCCTGAAAAACTTGTTCCCCTTGTTGTTGTTAACGCCCTTGGAGACAGGCCCGTGCCGGTATATGGAGACGGACGGAATATCAGGGACTGGATTTATGTCCTTGACCACTGCCGGGCCCTTGATATCGTATTTCACAGGGCGAAACCCGGAGATGTATATAATATCGGCAGCAGGGAGGAATGGCAAAATATCGATATCATCAAAACATTGCTTGCCGTGATTGCCGAAAAGACAGGCGCTGATAAAGTGGCCATGACGGAGAAAATGACCTTTGTAAAGGACAGGCCCGGCCATGACAGGAGATATGCGTTAGACCCTTCCAGGATAGAGACGGAACTCGGATGGAAGCCCGTGACAGGGTTCAGGGAAGGACTTTCCGGCACGGTTGACTGGTACCTGTCAAACAGGCAGTTGTGGGGCCGCATTATTTCCGGTGAATATATGGAATACTATAAATTGCAGTACGGGGCGAGGCCGCCAAGATGAGAGTGGCGTTAACTGGCGCGGGAGGGATGCTCGGATTCGCCGTAAAAAAAGTATTTTCGGATATCGAGATTGTTGAGTTTCCGCATAAAGGACTGGACGTAACCGTGCTTGACGACACAGTCAGAAAAATAAAAGATGCAGCCCCGGACTTTCTGATACATGCGGCGGCATTTACGGATGTCGACAGGTGCGAGTCAGAGCCTGAAAAGGCATATCTTGTCAACGGTATTGGAACCAGAAATATAGCAATGGCATGCGAAGAGATAAAATGTCCGGTAGTCTATATCAGTTCGGATTATGTATTCGACGGCTGCAAGGGCGTTCCTTATGACGAATGGGACAGCCCGAACCCGGTTAATATTTACGGGCTATCGAAACTGATGGGTGAGCGGTTTGTCACGATGCTCACAAACCGGTTCTATATCATCAGGACGTCATGGCTTTTCGGCATGAACGGAAAGAATTTTGTCGATACTATTATAAAATTGCTGTCAGAGCGGGAGAGCGTTGAAGTGGTTAACGACCAGGTCGGATGTCCGACCCATACATTAGACCTTGCGAGAAAGATTCGGGAGATTACAGGGAAAGGCTATGGCGTTTATCATGTTACAAACTCGGGAAACTGTTCATGGTATGACTTTGCCGTGGAGATTGCAGCCCGGAAAGGAGTGAAGAAACGGATAGTCCCTGTAACATCCGAAAAATTCAGGAGACCGGCCGGAAGACCTGCCTTTTCCGTCCTCGGCAGTACATTTCTGGAACTTGAGGGAATGGAAGGGCCGGGACGATGGCAGGATGCGCTGGACGAGTATCTCAAAATTAATAATTCATAGTCAATAATCAGTAGCCCGGAGGTCATATGTTTAAGTGCATCAAACTGCTTGTCATGATGATAATTCTGTCTGTCGTGGTCTTTGCTACTTATGAGACCGTGCTTG
Organism: Nitrospirota bacterium; assembly: GCA_024275975.1. Lineage (GTDB taxonomy): Bacteria > Nitrospirota > Thermodesulfovibrionia > Thermodesulfovibrionales > UBA6898 > JAJRYC01. The sequence continues at coordinate 19,312 of JAJRYC010000035.1, forward strand.
ATGAGGCAGGGGAATACCTTTACAAAAAGGACCAGATAAAACCAGCGGATGTCATCGTTGTCCTTGGCGGTGAGCAGACGGAACGTGTTAAATTCAGCTCTAAACTGTTCAAGGAAGGATGGGCGAGAAAAGACCGTGTAATCATGTCCGGCGGTCCAGTTGTATGGAAATTTACCTTGGCGTATCTTATGAAGGAGCACGCGAAATATCTTGGAGTTCCGGCGAGGGCCATTATCCTCGAGGAAAAATCCGAGTCAACGGAAGAGAACGCGAAATACGTAAAGGAAATATTGTTGAAACGTGGTTATAAATCAATAATTCTCGTCACCTCGCCATATCACAGTAAAAGGTCATACATAATATTCCAGAAAGTGATGGGTGATGAGATCGAAATCATCAGCGTTCCGGTGCCGGTTGAAGATAGCTGGTTGAGTCTGCATGGCTGGTGGAAGAAACGACTGGACAGGTCAAGGGTTTTGAGTGAATACGCCAAGTTTACATGGCTCTGGTTATTTGGAGTTAAAAATTAGGTCGACAAATGCGGTCGGCCCGAATTTGCTGTCTGGTTTATGACTCGCGTGTCCGCGTGGCCTTTTGCCGAAAGAAAATCCTTCAGTGCATTGCAGTCGCGTCACGCAGGAGACGTATATATAATAATCTCATCGGCTGTTTTCATCCGGTTGCCCCCTTGTTCTGTATGACATTATTTACTTTCTGAAAATATCACAAAAACCGGGTAATTGGAACTGAATTTTAAGAATAGTTTTTTTCGCCGCCGCATACATCATTGACTTTCCAGCCTGGTATGATTCAAAATTATAAAAACGCGCCGATCCGACCTTTCATGGTTTTTGGTTCTGATGATAAATCGAAAAAATATTTTGTTGATGCCTATATATTCATGTCTCCGGAACCCCCGGGGCAATCTTAAAAATGAAATTCCTCCTGATATTACAGATAAAGTGATGGCGGCGGATTGTAGTGGGAATATAAAGACGGTGAGCTGATGGAAACACGACTTAAAAATACAAAAATTATTCTTACACTGAAAATTATTGTCGGTTTAATTGTCCTGTACCGGCTATTTTCACTTGATATTTATGCGGTTGTTCCTCACGATGCCGTGCGTTATATAAGGGAGGCGGTGGCGAATACTTATATCTCCGAACCGAATCAGCTTGTACAGATAAGAGGATTCAAATTCCCTGGATATCCATTGTATCTCTCGATCGTGTATAAAATTTCATCATTGTTGCCTATTGACGGTATGACATTAATGGCGTTGTCTCAGAGGCTTCTGCTGGGGATAGGCCTTATCTGGCTGTTATTTGATTTGGGACTCTTCGCCATACCACTGGTGCTGTTTTTTTCTTCAAATATCTTTCTTGCCCAATCAAACATACTTTATACCGAGGGACTAAGTATACCGATGGCGATACTGTTTTCGATCTCCCTGGTTAAAATTTACAGGATCAGGAACAGGGAGAAAGTCTTACTTAGCTTTAAATTCTGGTCGTTATTCATACTGTTGACAACGTCTTTTGTTTTCCTTGTGCTGACAAAATTAACGCATATGTCTTTTTTATTGCCAATATTAATTCTGGCGTTCACTGTCGAACATAAAGGATTCAGGTTGAAAATCACCAGGACAAAAATAGCATGTGCGACTCTTGTTCTGGTTGCTGTCGCGTCTGTTTATGTATTAGCTGTTTCATTCGATAACAAGAGGCAATTCAATAAGTTTACTCCGGTCATGGGGCATGAAAGGCTTCTGTATTTTGGCCTATGGACGCAGCTATTCTACCTGACACCTGAAAATAAGCTCCGGCCGGAACTGGCTGAATTCTATGATAACGGATCGGCGTACAACTTTCTACTTGCGGTTGATAAGGAATGCGGTGGGAAATTCGAGTTTTTCTGTACCGCGCCTATTCACCGGAAGAGGACAGGAGAACTGCTTCAAAAATCTGGTATGTCGCTGCCGGTGGAAAGAATCCGGAGCTTTGCAACGGGAATTATAGGCGGCTCGAAATCAGAACTCTATGAATGGCGTCATAACATACTTCAGGCCAATGGCGGTCCATACCGGCTTGAGGCCCGGCATTCGAACTGGTATACGAATTAATACGGGATTAAAAAATACCTCGATACATTTAACCGTGGTGTAACTCCTCAAGTCTTCCGTGGGCTGAGTAATTCCAGGAAATCCGTCTGGAAAATCCGGGAAGTTCAGGCCATAATGACGATTTTGGCGATGCTGGCATTCGGATGGGCGATCCTGAAGCGTAAAACAGATTTTCATACGCCATATGTTTACGCAACTATCTCCTACCTGGTATTTATCACGGCCCTTGCGTCAGGTCTTATGGACCTCTGGCGCTTTATAATACCCTCCTGGAGTATATTCATTATCATCCTGTCATATGGCATAGCGGACTTTATTAATGAAAGCTGAACTTCGAGGGGTCCTGTATCTCCCATATGGATTGTGATGGAGAAAATGCCTTTGGCTGGGTTTCTTCCTTGAAGTATTCTACAATCCCTGAAGCGTTCCGCGACAGCAGGCCTGATTCGGGGTCTATGAAATAGCTGACTATGCCTTCCGGCCTGTGGAATTCCTCGGGTTTGCCTTTCACTGCATTGTTCATGAAGGAGACCCATATCGGGGCGGCGACTCTCGCCCCTGTTTCTTTATGTCCGAGTGTCTTATAGTCATCGAATCCAACCCATACGCACGATACAAGACCGGTCGTATATCCGGCAAACCAGGCATCTTTATAATCATTTGTTGTGCCGGTTTTTCCCGCCACCGGTCGGCCCAGCGCCTTGGCCCGCTGTCCTGTGCCGTGCTTTACAACGTCTTCCAGCATCGATGTTACAAGAAAGGAAGTCTGGGGACTTATGAGCTGCTCCGGCGCCGGCTCATTGCTTTCGATGACTCTGCCCCGCTGGTCGATTATATATTTTATTGATATGGGCTTAACTCTCAATCCGTTGCTCGCGAAGATATTGTATGCCACGGCCAGTTCGAGTGGCGTGACATTGAAAGATCCCAGCGCGATACTCAGGTTTCTCGGGATATCTCCCTGGAACCCCATCAGCTTTGCATAGTTGGTCACTGTCCCGATGCCGATGGAATCCACAAGTTTAACGGTTACGACGTTTCTGTAATACGCAAGCGCTCCCCTCAAACGTGTCGGCCCGTTATATTTATGGTCATAATTTTCAGGGCTCCATTCTCCCCCCGGCCCTCCCATATAGGTTACGGGCTCATCAACAATGATACTCGCGGGAGTATAACCAGAGTCCATTGCCGCAGCGTATATTATGGGTTTAAACGCCGACCCGGGCTGGCGTTTGGCATATACGGCCCTGTTGTATTCACTCTTTGAGAAATCATAACCGCCTATCATCGCCCTTATAAATCCAGTAAAGGGCTCTATCGCCACCAGGGCGCCTTCAACTTCCGGCTCCTGTTCGAGCGACAGGCGGACAGTTTTACCCCGTAAACTTTTTATTCCGACTTTTACAACGTCGCCCGGCTGTAATATTTTGTTCAGTGTGAATTTTTTTAATTGCCTTGAGTCGCCTGTTTTCCTGTCCAGTACCGTTGAGGCCCACCGGGCATCTTTTATCGAAAGTTTTCCGGTTATACCCCTGGTTTTAATAATTGCTTCGTTTTTTGTTACTTTAAGCACAAGCCCGGAATAGATATCCCCTGGATTTGTGACAACGGCTGACGGAAGGTATTTTTTTTTCAGTTCCCTGTCAAAGTCGATATCCTCCCTGTGTTTTACGGGGCCGCGCCAGCCCTTGTGCCTGTCAAACCGCCGCAGTCCGTTCTGAACGGCATTAAGCGCCGCAATCTGCGTTTTCCTGTCGAGTGTTGTATAGACCTTGAGACCGCCCTTGTATACTGTATCCGTTCCGTATCTGTCTTCAAGATATTTTCTGACATATTCGATAAAATAACTGTAGGTCTTCGTCCCTTTCCTGCGGCTCGATAAGTATAAAGACTGGTTATACGCGTCTTCCTTTTCGGATTTTCTGATGAACCCCTCTTCCGCCATGCGGGTCAGGACGATGCGCTGCCTTTTTTTTGCTTTCGCCAGGTTATTGTAAGGTGAATAAGAAGAAGGGGCCTTAACAAGACCTGCAATCATTGCAGCCTCTGCGAGATTCAGATGTTTTACTGTTTTACCAAAATATACAGTTGAAGCCATCTCTACGCCGTAAGCCCCGTGGCCGAAATAGATTTTATTAAGATACAGCTCCAATATCTCGTTTTTACTCAGGTTTTTCTCCATTTTTACGGCAAGGACGACCTCCAGGATTTTTCTTTTAAAGGTCTTTTCCGGGGTCAGAAAGACAACTTTAGCGAGTTGCTGTGTTATAGTGCTGCCGCCTTCTTTTAATCTTGCGTGAAGAAGGTCTTTATATAACGCCCTTGTAATTGCGATATAATCGATACCCTTGTGCTTCCAGAACCGGGCGTCTTCAACGGCGATAATTGCATTAATCAGATGTCGGGAGATGTTCCGAACAGGGACGAATACGCCTTTTTCCATCTTAAGCTCTCCTATTAATACATCATCATCGGCGTAAATTTTTGTCGCAACGGTGGAAGTATAATTTTTGAGTTCTTCCATGGATGGCATGCTTGTGGAGATGGCGACATACCCGCCTGCAATTATTCCGAGCAATACGGACAAAAATGCAAAAATAACTAGAAGCTTCAATTTCATTTATTATGAATTATACCCATGGTATTAAAAGGCTGTCAAAAAACCTGCCTAATATGCAATCGGACTCCGATAGTTAGTTCCTGACTTTATAAACAGACTCCAGTTAATGAACCGGAAAGTGAGCTATGGCTAATCAGGTGCCTTGATTCGGTTTTTCCGTCTTCCGCGAGGCAGTACGTGGGTCTTCCTGTAGTCCTGGGTTGCGGGGCGTACTAGCTTTTGTTTATAATGAACAATATACTTAAATGGGCTTAAAATGTTATCATTACTTCCTGACCCAACAAGTAAAGACCCGGAACATGCCGGGAGTTAAAAAAAATTAAATTTAGCAAAAAATGTTTGACAAAAAGAACTATCTCTGGTAAAGTTATAAGGTTTTTCCCACAACAAAGGGTTGTAAAAACATTTTAAATGGAGGAATAGTGCCAACAATAGCACAATTAGTGAGACGGGGCCGTAAAACTATCGTAAAAAAGACGAAGAGTCCTGCTTTGAAGTCATGCCCGCAGAAAAGAGGTGTGTGCGTCAGGGTTTACACAACAACGCCTAAAAAGCCGAATTCCGCGCTGAGAAAGGTCGCGAGGGTCAGGTTAACCAATGCAATGGAAGTTACGGCTTATATTCCGGGCATCGGGCATAACCTGCAGGAACATTCGATTGTTATGATCAGGGGTGGAAGAATAAAGGATCTACCGGGTGTGAGATATCATATCGTAAGAGGCACGCTTGATTCACTTGGTGTGAGTAACAGAAGGCGCGGAAGGTCAAAGTACGGAACAAAGAAGCCTAAATAACGGAGTAAATAATGCCTAGAAGAAGAGTTGCTGAAAAAAGAGAAATATTGCCGGACCCGAAATACAACAGCAAAATAGTAAGTAAATTTATAAGTGTGATAATGGAAAGCGGCAGAAAAGCCACGGCGGAAGGTATATGTTATGGCGCTTTTGAGATTATAAAAGAGAAGACTGGTAACGATCCTCTCAAGGTCTTCAAGGCCTCACTGGAAAATGTGAAGCCGCAGGTGGAGGTTAAGCCAAGAAGAGTTGGAGGCGCGACTTATCAGGTGCCGGTCGAAATAAGGTCTCAGAGACGTCTGGCGTTGGGCCTGAGGTGGATAATCAAGTTTACGAGGGTCAGAAGCGAAAAGACGATGAAGGAAAGACTCGCGGGCGAGTTGATGGATGCTTTTAATAATACAGGTGCTTCGTTTAAGAAGAAAGAAGACACTCATAGAATGGCGGAGGCCAACAAGGCTTTTGCTCACTATAGATGGTGATAAGGGTAGAGGAGACAGAAATTGGCGCAGGCTTCATTGGCAACAACACGGAATATCGGAATCATGGCTCACATAGACGCGGGAAAGACCACGACTACGGAAAGAATCCTCTATTATACCGGTGTTACATATAAAATAGGCGAGGTCCATGACGGTACGGCTGTTATGGATTGGATGGTGCAGGAGCAGGAAAGAGGCATTACAATCACCTCGGCTGCAACTACATGTTTCTGGCGGGATCACAGGATAAACATCATTGATACTCCCGGACATGTTGATTTTACTATAGAAGTAGAAAGGTCGTTAAGAGTGTTGGATGGTGCCGTGGCGGTTTTTGATGCAGTTGCGGGGGTGGAACCCCAGTCCGAGACAGTATGGCGGCAGGCTGACAAATACAATGTGCCAAGAATAGCATTTATGAATAAAATGGACAGGGTTGGAGCGGACTATTTCACGTCCGTCAACAGCATGATAGACAGGTTGGGCGCCAGTCCTGTTATGGTTCAGATGCCGATCGGCGCTGAAGACGTCTTTCGGGGGCCGATTGACCTTGTAACTATGAAGGCGCTTATTTATGATGATGAAACTCTCGGCGCAAAATACGTCGAAGGGGAGATTCCTGACGATTATAAGGCCCAGGCCGCAGAATACAGGGAGAAGATGCTTGAGGCCCTTGCCGATATAGATGAGAATATAATGGAGAAATTCCTCGACGGCGCGGAAGTGACGGTAGAAGAAGTCATGGCGGCGATCAGAAAAGGGACAATTGATATGAAGATCACTCCCGTCCTGTGCGGCACAGCCTTTAAAAACAAGGGAGTTCAGCAGCTACTTGATGCAATAATTGATTATCTTCCTTCACCGTTGGACGTTCCTCCGATGATAGGAACGCATCCCGATGACGGGTCCGATGTGGTCAGGAGGCCGGATGATAAAGAGCCTTTTTCCGCGCTTGCTTTTAAAGTGACGACGGATCCATTCGTGGGGCAACTGACATTCATGAGGGTCTACTCGGGAGTTCTGAGCGCCGGCTCATATGTATATAACGTAACAAAAAGAAACAAGGAGCGTATCGGCAGGCTCCTGAAGATGCATGCCGATAAAAGAGAAGATATAAAGGAAGTTTCCGCAGGAGATATAGTCGCGGCGGTTGGACTGAAAAACACGCTTACAGGAGACACACTCTGCGATGAAAAGGCGCCCGTGATACTCGAGTCCATGGAATTTCCCGATCCCGTAATATCTGTCGCAATAGAGCCCAAGACAAAGGTTGATCAGGAAAGGCTCTCTTCGTCGCTAGCAAAGCTGGCGCAGGAGGACCCTTCGTTTAAGGTCTGTATTTTTGAAGACACGGGACAGACGATTATTTCAGGTATGGGAGAGCTGCACCTGGAGATAATAGTGGACAGGCTTTTAAGGGATTTCAAGGTCGGGGCTAACGTGGGAAAGCCACAAGTGGCCTACAGGGAGACTATAAGAAATACCGTCAAGGCCGAAGGCAAATTTGTCCGTCAGAGCGGTGGCCGGGGGCAGTATGGTCATGTGTATATAAAGCTTGAGCCGATAGAAACCGGAAAGGGTTTTGAATTTGTATCTAAAGTTGTTGGCGGTACCGTTCCCAAGGAATATTTTAACGCGGTCGAAAAAGGAATAAGAGAGGCGACATATAATGGAGTACTTGCGGGATTCCCAGTGGTTGATGTAAGGGCGACCTTATATGACGGATCCTACCATGAAGTTGACTCATCCGAAATGGCCTTTAAAATAGCAGGTTCGATGGCCTTTAAAGAGGCGGCAAGATTGGCGAAACCTGTACTGCTCGAGCCTATTATGAATGTCGAGGTCGTGACGCCCGAAGAATATATGGGAGATGTTATCGGCGACCTTAATTCACGAAGGGGCAGAGTCCAGAGCATGGAAAAGAGGCTCAAATCGCAGGTTATCAAATCGCAGGTACCTCTTTCGGAGATGTTTGGATATGCTACAGACCTGAGATCCAAAACACAGGGCAGGGCCACATATACAATGCTGTTCTCAAGCTATGAGGAAGTTCCGAAGGGAATTGCGGAAGGAATTATAGCCAAAGTTAAGGGCTGATAAAAATGATAGTTATTAATAACAAGTTGCGGGTTACGGCAAAAAAGATAAATAAAGATGCTTGGCTTAGCTCGATGCTATTAACCGGTTATCTTAGGAGGCAATATGGCAAAGGCAAAATTTGAGAGGACGAAGCCCCATTGCAACATAGGGACGATAGGGCACGTGGACCACGGGAAGACGACATTAACCGCGGCGATAACGAAAGTACTGGCGATGAAGGGACAGGCGCAGTACATGGCGTATGATTCGATAGACAATGCGCCTGAAGAGAAGGCCAGGGGAATAACGATAGCGACTGCGCACGTAGAGTATGAGACGGACGCGAGGCATTACGCGCATGTAGACTGCCCCGGTCATGCAGATTACGTAAAGAACATGATAACCGGGGCGGCGCAGATGGATGGAGCGATACTGGTGGTAAGCGCTGCTGACGGACCGATGCCTCAGACGAGGGAGCATATATTATTGGCGCGGCAGGTAGGCGTGCCGTACATAGTGGTGTACATGAACAAGACTGACATGGTGGATGACCCTGAGCTGCTGGAGTTAGTAGAGCTGGAAATAAGGGAGCTGCTGACGAAATACCAGTTTCCTGGAGAGAAGATACC